>JBOHMF010000529.1:0-2847 GCA_050730055.1 Allostellaceae bacterium | reverse complement strand
GGATGGCGAGCGTCATCCGGCCGAAGGAGTCGCTCCGACGTAGCGCCTCCGCCACCACGTCAGGAGCCGATGAGAGCCGTTCCTCGTCAAACAGGACGAGCGCGCCGCGCCGCCCGGCCGAGCGGACGAAGGCGAGCAACTCCGCGGTGCTGGTGCAGTAGTGCGGCGTCAGGGAGGCGGTCTCGAACACTTGGGCGAAAGCCTGGCTCGCCGCCGGCCGGTTGGTCAGGACCACCGTGGTGAGATCATCGAGCCGGTCCGGGGCCAGCACCGGCGCCGCCCGTGTGCCGACTGGAATGGTGAACCAGAAAGAGCTCCCCTTCCCCGGCTCGCTCTCGACCCCGATTTCCCCACCGAGGTGCTCCGCGAGACGCTTGCAGATGGCGAGCCCGAGGCCAGTGCCGCCGAAACGGTTGACGATCGACGCGTCGGCCTGGCTGAAGCGCTCGAAAATCCGCTCGCGCGCCTCGGCGGCGATGCCGATCCCGGTGTCCGAAACGTCGCAGCGCAGGCGCACGCGATCGGGGCCGATCGGTTCGGCGTCAGCGGAGATCACGATGCTGCCGGAATCGGTAAACTTCACAGCGTTGGCACAAAGGTTGAGGAGGATTTCGCGCAGGTGCTGCTCGTCGCCGAACAACGCCGCCGGTGTGCGCGGGGTGATCCGGATGCCGAGCCAGAGTGCCTTGTCGCGGCACTGCGCGCACAGCATCGCGCGGGTGTCGGCGAGCACGGCGAGGAGATCAAAGTCCACCTCGGTGAACGGCATCCGTCCGGCTTCGACACGGGCAAATCCGAGGATGCTTTCGATTTGCGACAACAAGGCCCGGCCCGCGTCCTGCATGGTGCGCGCCATGTCTCGCTGCTCGTCATCGAGCCTGGTATCGAGCAGCATCGCACCCATGCCGATCACGGCGTTGAGTGGCGTGCGCAACTCATGACTGACGCTGGCCAGGAACTGGCCCTTCGCACGATTCGCCGCTTCCGCCTGCTCTTTCGCCGTGGAGAGCTTGCGGATCAGGATGCCGGCATAGAGCGGCAGGATGAGCAGGCCGACCATCAGGCCGGCCGAAAGGTCCGGCAACTGATACCAGAACGGCGTGGTCGCCACGACGAGAGCGAAGCTCGCCATGCTCACCAGCATGGCGACGCGGAGGTAGGCAATGCCGAACCGGAAGCCGTTGCCGAAGATGACCCAAAGGAAGACGGGATAGAGAATCGCCGTCAGATCGTCTCCGACGTGCATTTCGTAGGCGATGAAGCCGATGTCCCATACGAGAGCGACATACCGTCTGGGCACATTCACCGCCGGCCAGGCGAGGAGGTGCGCCACGATCGCCACCGCGCCGATGGCAAAGACGATCATGCCGAGCACGGCCGCACCCTTGAGCGGCGCCCCGGACAGGAACAGATAGCTCGTGATCACCGTGGCGAACACGAGCCGGTTGACACTCATCTCGTGTTCGGTGTCGGCGCGGCCTTTGAGGCGGGAGGCGAGCCACGCACGCAAGGAGCGACGCGTCGCCGGACTGGTTTCACTCATCTACCGACCACCGGCGCTGCCATACCTGTCTCCAACTGACGGCCGCAGCAAATCGACCGGCCCACCGGCCACGCCGAGGCAGATACCCGCCCTCTCTGCGGTATCCCCGCGCGTGCTGCCGGCCGCCTCGGGCCAACCGGGAGCTACGAAAGGCAATTGCCGGCGCATGCCACCGGCCCAGGCAGCCCGCAATTCATTTCGGCCTCCTAACGCCCTGGGACCACCCCGCTCCGCCAGAGGCAAGCAGCATATAGCTTTATAGCCCGTAAATTTCCACCAACGTGATATTTTGTGCGGCTGGCTTTCGCGCCATCCACGACTGACCCGAAGGCCAAGGATCGGGCAGCGCCCGTGCTTCTGCACCGTAACCATGGAGCTGCGGCAAAAAAAGGACCGGCTTGAGCGGGACGGCATCCTGGGGAGTATTCGCCTGCTGCACGGACGGTTCCGAGCACCCTGCCGGGACAGGTGCACTATCCAAGCCTGGTCTCAGCGAGCCATCCGAACGGCTGGCAGACAACGGCCGCGCGGGGCCTCTTGATGGCCGGAACAGCAAGGAGACGACATGCAGCTTTTCGATCTGAAAGACCGGGTCGCGATTGTCACGGGGGGCACGACAGGCATCGGTTTCGGCATCTCGCGCGGTCTCGCAGAAGCGGGGGCCACGGTTGCAATGGCTGGTCTTGAAGACCCCGATGCGACCAGCCGGGTGGCCGAACTGCAAGCGTTCGGGGCTCGCTCGATGTTTCTCGCAGTCGATCTGAAGGCACCTGAGGCTGGCCGCGCGGTGATAGCGGCCGTAGAGCACGCATTCGGCCGAATTGACATTCTCGTGAACAATGCCGGGATCGTGATTCGCAGGCTGCCTGAAGAGTACACGCCCGGCGAGTGGCAATCCGTCCTGGATGTCAACCTCCATGCCGCATTTTTCTGTGCCCAGGCGGCTTATCCAGGGATGAGCCGCCTGGGCCGCGGCAAAATCATCAACGTCGGTTCTCTGCTCGGGACGCTTGCCTCTCCAACCACGGCTGCCTACGCCGCAAGCAAGGCCGCGATCATGCAGCTCACGCGGGCGCTCGCGGTCGCCTGGGCCAAGGACGGGATCACGGTGAACGCGGTGCTACCGGGCTGGATCGACACTCCAATGACCCGGTCCGTGCGCGACCAGGTGCCGGAATTGACTGAGCGGGTGCTGGCTCGCACGCCGGCGGGTCGCTGGGGGCAGCCCGAAGATCTTGCTGGAGTCGCAATTTTCCTTGCTTCTCCCGCTTCGGACTTCCTGGTCGGCTCAGGCATCCTCGTCG
>JBOHMF010000528.1:0-2862 GCA_050730055.1 Allostellaceae bacterium | reverse complement strand
CGTGAGCACCGAGCCGGGTCTGCAATAACTGGTGCGGATGGCGGGACTCGAACCCGCACCCGGTCACCCGGAGCAGATTTTAAGTCTGCTGCGTCTACCGTTTCGCCACGTCCGCCCCCTCAGTCTTCGCGCAACCCTTCCTCGGGGTCGCCGCCGAGCGCGCGGATCAAGGCCGCGAGTTCCGCGGTCGCCTCTTCCAGGCGCGCCCGCCCGGTGCCGCGCAGAACCAGGGTGACGCCAAAATCGCCGCGCCGGAAATAGGGATAGGAGCCGATCTCGACATCGGGATAACGCTCCTGCAACAGGGCGAGATCGGCGGCAATCGCGCTTTCGCCGAGATGGCAACTGAGGCTGCGGCCGAGAAGACGCGCGCCGCCCCGCAGATTGCGCTTCAGCTCGTCAAAAATCGCCTGCATGATGCTCGGCACGCCGGGCAGGACAAAGACATTGCCGATGCGGAATCCCGGCGCGCGCGAGATCGGATTGGGCAGCAGCACCGCGCCCTCGGGCACCCGCGCCATGCGCAGCCGCGCCTCGGTGAGTTCGCCCGGCCGGTAATGCGTCTCCAGCAGCCGCCGCGCCTCGGGGTGGATGACGAGCGGCACGCCAAAGGCGTCGGCGATCGATTGCGCGGTGATGTCGTCGTGGGTCGGGCCAATGCCGCCGGTCGTAAACATATAGTCAAATTGGGTTCGCATCGCGTTGACCGTGGCGGCGATCGTCGCGCCGTCGTCGGGGATGACCCGCGCCTCGCGCAGACGCACCCCGATCGTGTTGAGACCGCGGGCGAGATAGGCAAGGTTCTCGTCCTGCGTGCGTCCCGACAGGATCTCGTTGCCGATGACGACGACGCAGGCGGTGACGACCTCTTTTGGGGTTCCCGCGGACTCCGCCCGCGAGGTTGGGCGCGCGGCCGCCGCCCCGCTGTGCCCGGAACCGGTTTCGCTCATCCTCGCGCAATCCTCTGTCACCGCCGGACCTTTTCATAGGCAAAGCCGGCGATCGGCACAACCGCGTTGCCGCGACGCTCCGTAATGCCCATGTCCAAGGCTGGAACGCGGCGAGTGTTGCCGCCGCCGGCGGAGCGGATTATGACGCGAGGACCGCATCGCCGGGCGGGATGCGAAGATCGGAAGATCATCGGATATGCAGCAGGATTTGATGAGAGGGATGGGTGCGCGCAAAGGGCGCGGAGACTCTCAGAGCGGCGCAGTGCGCGACGGCCAGATCAAGATCCACGGCCCCGAAGACTTTGAAGCGATGCGGCGCGCTGGTGCGCTCGCCGCCGCGACGCTCGACTTCATCACCCCCCATGTCCGCCCGGGGGTGACGACCGGGGAACTCGACCGGTTGTGCCACGATTTCACCCTCGCGCATGACGCGATCCCGGCGCCGCTCAACTATCGCGGCTTTCCAAAGTCGATCTGCACTTCGATCAACCACATCGTCTGCCACGGCATTCCAGGCGAGCGGCGGCTGATGGAAGGCGACATCCTCAACATCGACGTGACCCCGATCCTCGACGGCTGGCACGGCGATTCGAGCCGGATGTACCTCGTCGGCGAGCGCATCCCCTTGCGGGCGAAAAAGCTCGTCGATGTCACCTACGAGGCGATGATGCGCGGCATCGCGGCGGTGCGGCCGGGCGCGCATCTCGGCGCGATCGGCCATGCGATCCAGAGTTATGCCGAGGCGCACCGCTTTTCGGTGGTGCGCGACTTCTGCGGCCACGGCGTCGGCCGGATCTTTCACGATGCCCCTTCGGTCTTGCATTACGGTCATCCCGACGAGGGGCCGGTGTTGCGCGAGGGGATGATCTTCACGATCGAGCCGATGATCAACACCGGCCGCTGGGAGGTGAAAATCCTCAGCGACGGCTGGACTGCGGTGACCAAGGACCGATCGCTCTCGGCGCAGTTCGAGCATACGGTCGGCGTCACCACCGAGGGCTACGAGATTTTCACGATCTCGCCTCTGGGTCTGCACCGGCCGCCTTATGATCTCGGTCTTTTGGCGGAAAATCCTGCGCCAGAATCTCCCCAGGCGTGAATGGGCGGGTCCGAGGGAAAGTAGAGAGGGCAAGGCCGGTTTCGCCCGCCGCCTTGCGCCGGGCGCATCGGCTTGGAATATGACTCGCGGAATACGATATCGGCCCGCAGCTCGTCGTGGGGAGGAACCGTGTCTCACCGTCTCGCCGGTGCGGCCCTCATCGGCGCCGTTCTTAGCTGCGCCGCTACGGCGCAGGCAAAGCCCCTGCATGCGCCTCCCATGCCCGGCTGCTACGATCCGCGCCCGCCCATCTGCACTGCCCGCATCGCGCCATGTTGGGCTGATTATGACATCGTCACAAAGGCATGCAAAAAGACCGAGGGCGAATGCAGCCAGGCGCTCATCGCCCAGGTCACCGCCGATTGGGTACGTGCCGAGAAAACCTGTGCCCATACCGCAATGCCGAAGTGAGGGCGCTGGCATACATTTGAATGCGGAGAACTTTTGAGGGGGATGCGTTGTTTCGCCTTGTCACTCTTGCGGCGCTATGCTGCACGGTCGTTCTCTCTCACGCCCATGCCGATGAGGTCAAATATCACACCAAGACACCTTCCTTCACCTGCCCTACCAAGGGCTTGCTCCTTCAAGGTAATCGAGAGCGAGAATGTGTCCTGATCACGACTTCAGAAGATTTGGGTATTCGTCTCTTTGGTACGGATAGGGTCTGCTAGAGCTTGATCCAATCGGCGGCAGCGGCCCGGCAGAGCACGCCGAGATAAGGAGCGGGCGGTTTTTTCGTCGCGCGCTGCGACAGCACGCCATTCCTTGAGGCGCGCCCACAGGTTCTCGACGAGATGGCGGTTGGCATAGATC
>JBOHMF010000527.1:0-2866 GCA_050730055.1 Allostellaceae bacterium | reverse complement strand
GACAAAATGCTCGCGATGACGCGCGAGGCGATCAAGGGCGGCGGGATCGGCGTCCTTGACGAGGAGCGGCACCCGCGCCGCCGCCGGCACGTTCATCTCGGTGCGCACAGTGCGGATCGCCGAGATAGCCGCGACCACCCATTCCATCTCGGCCAAGGCCGCGGGATCGGCGAGGTCGGGCGGGAACTCCGGCCATTCTGCGGTCAGCAGCAGACCGGCTTTGGCACCCGCCAGATGCTGCCCCAATTCTTCGGTGACAAAGGGCATGATCGGGTGCAGCAGATGCACGATCCGATCCAGCGCCCAGGCCGTCATCGCGCGGGTCTCGGAACCCGCCTCCGGGTCCGCGCCGGCGAGGATCGGCTTGGTGAATTCGACGTACCAGTCGCAGAAGGTGCCCCAGACAAACTGGTAGAGCCGGTTTGCCGCCTCGTCAAAGCGGAAGGCGTCGAGCGCAGCCGATACGGCGGCGGCGCATTCGGCGAGCGCGCCGGCGATCCAGCGGTTGACGGTCAGGTGGCAATCCTGCGGCCGGAACCCCGCGACCAGTGCGCACTCGTTGAGTTCGGCAAAGCGCGCGGCATTCCACAATTTGGTCGCGAAGTTGCGATAGCCGGCGATGCGGCTCTCGGAGAGCTTGATGTCGCGCCCGGGCGCGGCCAGCGCCGAGAGCGTAAAGCGCAACGCGTCGCAGCCATAGCGGTCGATCAGATCCAGCGGGTCGATGATGTTGCCGCGCGATTTTGACATCTTCCGACCCTGCGCATCGCGCACCAGAGCGTGGATGTAGACCGTGCGGAACGGCACCGCGTCCATGAAATGCAGGCCCATCATCATCATCCGGGCGACCCAGAAAAAGATGATGTCAAACCCGGTGACGAGAACATCGGTCGGATAATAGCGCGCGAGTTCGCGCGTCGGTTCGGGCCAGCCGAGTGTCGAAAACGGCCACAGCGCCGAGGAGAACCAGGTGTCGAGCACGTCCGGGTCACGCCATATAGGTTCTCTATATGGTTCACCACCAACTTTTTCATCGATAATTTGCTGAAATGGCTTGTCAAGATAATCTCTTGGCACATCTTCTAAAACTTTTACGGGACAACCATAATGATTTTCTGCTAAAGATTTTGCTTCTCCTTCAGATTCAGCGACAAATATATCAGGGTTATCTTCACCATAATATGGTCTTTGCTCGTCATTCCACTGCTCCATGATTCGTTTGCGGCCATACCACACTGGAATCTGGTGCCCCCACCACAATTGCCGCGAGATGCACCACGGCTGGATGTTGCGCATCCACTCGAAAAACGTGTTCTCCCACTGGCGCGGCACAAAGCGGATTTTTTCCTCTTCGACCGCCGCAATCGCAGCGCCGGCGAGCGTCTTGGCGTCGCAGAACCACTGGTCGGTCAGCCACGGCTCGATGATCGCGTCCGAGCGGTCGCCATGAGGAACAACGTATGTATGCGGCTCTACCCTATCGATCAGATTGAGCTCCGTCAGCCTCTCCACTATTCGCTCGCGCGCGAAAAAGCGATCCTTGCCGTCGAGAGAAATGAGCCAATTGAGGTCAGCCCTGTTCAGGCCATCAATGGCTGAAAAGAGAGCCGGGTTACCCTGAATGAAGATCCGAGCATCGCGGTCAAAGATATTGATCGCTTCGAGACCGTGCCGGCGGCCGACCTCGAAATCGTTGAAATCATGCGCCGGGGTGATCTTGACCGCGCCGCTGCCGGTTTCAGGATCGGCGTATTCGTCGGCGATGATCGGGATGAGGCGCCCGACAAGGGGCAGGCGAACCATTTTGCCCACGAGATCGGAGTAGCGCGCATCCTCGGGATGAACGGCGACAGCGGTGTCGCCGAGCATCGTCTCGGGCCGGGTCGTCGCGACGGGGATAAAGCGGCCCGGCGCATCAGCCAGCAGGTAGCGGATGTGCCACAGGCGGCCCTTCACTTCGCGGCTGTCCACTTCGAGATCGGAGATGACCGTGTGCATCACCGGGTCCCAGTTGACCAGCCGCTTGTCGCGATAGATCAGCCCCTCGCGGTAGAGCGCGACAAAGACGCGGCGCACTGCGGCCGACAAGCCCTCGCCCATCGTGAAGCGCTCGCGCGCCCAGTCGGGCGAGGCGCCGAGCCGGCGCAACTGGCGGGTGATCGTCCCGTCCGATTCCGCCTTCCACGCCCAGACCCGCTCGACAAAGCCGGCGCGGCCGAGCCGATGCTTGTTGAGCTGCGCCTGGGCGAGCTGATCGGTGACAACGATCTCGGTGGCGATGCCGGCGTGATCGCTGCCGGGCTGCCACAACGCATCATAACCGCGCATCCGGTGGTAGCGGATCAGCACATCCTGCAAGGTGAAGGTCAGGGCGTGCCCCATATGCAGGCTGCCGGTGATGTTGGGCGGCGGCATCATGATCGCATAGGGCGGCTTCCGGCTCGCGGGATCGGCGGCAAAACCGCCCGAGCGTTCCCACTCGGCATAGCGCCGCGCCTCGATCGCCGCGGGATCAAAAGTCTTATCGAGCATCGCCAAACCGTTCCCTGGCCGCCGCCGTCAGCGCAGCCCCGCTTCGCGCAGAATGCGGGCGATCTCCTCGCGCGCCAGCTTTTCGGCCAGCGCCGGAAGATTTGCGTCAAGCCAGGAGCGCAACAGCGGTCGCAAGGCGTCGCGGACGAGATCCTCGAGCGCGTTTCCGCTCCCGCCGCGCTCCGGCTCCTCGGGACGGTTTCCGGGGGGCGGCGTTGCCGCGAGACGGCCGAGCGCGGCAACGGCCGCTCCCGCTGCGGCGGCCGACAGGACATGATCGCGCACCCCGGGATCAAGCTTTGGGGGATCAAGCTTTGGGGGATCAAGCTTTGGG
>JBOHMF010000526.1:0-2867 GCA_050730055.1 Allostellaceae bacterium | reverse complement strand
GCTTCGAGGATCGGCGCGCGGCTGACGATGCGATCGGTCTGCCACAACGAATCGACCCCGCCTTCTTCGCACAGATCGACCCAGCGCCAGAACCCGGCGGCGCCGGCAAAGGGGAACTCCATCAGCCCGAGGCCGATGGCGATGTTTCCTGGCACGATCTCTCTCCGCTCTTGCGCCGGTGCTGCGAATTATGGCCCGATCGCGGGCGGGATGGCCAGCAGCGGGAGCGGGAGATGCGCGTCTTTACGACGGTGCCGCAGGAGGAGCTGAAGCGGGTCGCGGCGGCGGCGCGCGCCGCCGAGGCCGAAAATTACGACGGCATCGTCGCGATGGAGAACAAGCACGATCCGTTCTTGGCGCTCGCCGTCGCCGGCACCGCGACCGAGCGGGTCGAACTGCACACCGGCGTCGCCATCGCCTTTGCCCGCACCCCGATGGCAACCGCCGAGATCGGCTGGGACCTCGCCGGCGCCACCGGCGGCCGGTTTGTCCTGGGTCTCGGCTCGCAGGTGCGCGCCCATAACGAGCGGCGCTTTTCGGTCGTGTGGACCCCGCCGGCGCCGCGGATGCGCGAATACGTGCAGGTCCTGCGGGCGATCTGGCGGTGCTGGAAGACCGGAGAAAAACCGGCCTTTGAGGGCGCGCATTACCGCTTCACGCTGATGACGCCAAACTTTGCGCCCGAGCCGATCGCCGCGCCGGCGCCCGCGGTGACGATCGCCGCGGTCGGGCCGGCGATGCTGAAGGTCGCCGCCGAGGAGTGCGACGGGGTCAAACTGCACGGCTTTTGCACGCGGAAATATCTGAGCGACGAGATCATGCCGCGTCTCCAGGCCGGTCTTGTCAAAAGCGGGCGGGCGCGGGCGCAGTACGAGATCGCCGGCGGCGGGTTTCTTGCCACCGGGGCCAATGACGAAGAGGTCGCGCGGCGCTTTGAATGGGTGCGCCAGCGCGTCGCCTTTTACGGCTCGACCCCGGCCTATTACCCGGTTTTTGCCGTGCATGGGCTGGAGGATCTCGGCCACAAGCTCAACGCGCTGGTGCGCGAAGGGAAATGGGCGGAGATGGCAAAGGAGGTGCCGGACGAGGTCGCCCATCTCTTTGCCGCGGTCGGCCGCCACGACCGGATCGTTGCGGCGATCAGAGAACGCTTTGGCGGCCTTGTCGATGCGCTGACCCTGCGCGGCGACGGGGTCGGCGAGGTGCCGCCCGATCTTGTCCAGGACATCAAGCGCATTCCGCACGCCTTCCGCGGCTTTGCCGGCGCGGCGTGAGGCCCGGGTCCGCTATTCGTCGCCGGCCCAGGCGATCGCCGTCAAGAGCGCGTGCGGCGGCTGGCGCGAATCGCGCCTCATCCTCCCGTGGCAAAGCCGGGGTAGAGCATCATCCCGCCGTCGATCACGAGGGTCGCGCCGACGAGGTAGTCCGCCGCGTCGGAGGCCAGCCATACCACCGCCCGCGCGATGTCGTCGGGTTCGCCGATGCGCTTGTACGGCACCAGGGTCATCAGGGCGTCATAGGCCGCCGGCGTGTCCCATGCCGCGGTGTTGATCGGGGTGCGGATGGCGCCCGGAGCGATGCTGTTGACCCGGATATGATGGGGCGCCAGCTCCTGGGCGAGCGTCTTCATCAGCATCATGATGCCGCCCTTGGAGGCGGCGTAGTTGGCGTGTCCGGCCCATGGGATCGCCTCATGCACCGAACTCATGCAGATGATCTTGCCGGCGGCAGAGGATACCGCGGGCACGACGCCGCGCCGCAAAAACTCGCGCACGGCGGCGCGGGCGCACAGAAACTGCCCGGTCAGATTGACCCCGATCACCGTGTTCCACTCCGCGAGCGTCATCGCGTGAAACGGCGCGTCGCGTTGCAGCCCGGCATTGTTGACAAGAATATCGATCGTTCCGAACTCGCCGACGGCACGGCGGAACATCTCTTCGACCGCGTCCTCGCGCGATACGTCGGCCTGATGGGCGAGAGAGCGCGCGCCGCTCTGGCGGATCTGTTCGGCGACCGCTTCGGCCTGGTCCGGCCCGGCGACGTAATTGACCACGACATCGGCGCCGGCCCGGCCAAGGGCGATCGCCGCCGCCTCGCCAAGACCGGAATTGGCGCCGGTCACCAGCGCCTTCTGGCCGGCGAGAGGGCGGATCGGGTCAGGGGTCACGGCGGGTCTCCTATCCGGGCGGTTTCGGTGGCGCTGCGGGGATCATCGGGTTCGCAACTCCACGCCTGCTCTGCTGCCGTTGCAAACGAGCGACCGCCGCCGATGTCCCCGTTCTCCGCCGCCTCCAGGTCGGCGCGCGCCGCCGCCTCGGCGAGCGCGGCCTTGGCCTTGCGGGCGATCAGAACGGCGACGGCAAGGGTGGCCAGAAGGCCGACGGCAAGCAGGACCCATTCGAGCGCGCCCCCGCCGCCCCCGCCCTCGGCCGCCTTCTTGCCCATCATGCCGAGATAGACATAGACCGCGGTGGCCGGCGCGATCCCCGCAAGGGTCGCCGGGACGTAATGCCGGAACGGCACCCCGGTGACGCCAAACACGTAGTTTTGCAGGTTGAACGGCACCAAAGGCGAGAGCCGCAGCAGGAGGACGATCTTCCAGCCTTCCTCGGCGACGGCGCGATCGACCGCGGCAAAGGCGGGCCGACGCGCGACCAGCCGGCGCACCGGTTCGCGCGCCAGATAGCGGGCGGCAAGAAAGGCCAGCGAGGCGGCGATCGTCGCCGCGACGATCACCACCTGAACCCCCCACATCCCATAGACCAGGCCGGCGAGGACCGAGAACGGCCAATCCGGGGCGAGGATCACCGTGGCGAGGATAAAGATCAGGGCAAAAAACCCCGCCCCGGCCGGGCCGAAAGCGAGCA
>JBOHMF010000525.1:0-2872 GCA_050730055.1 Allostellaceae bacterium | reverse complement strand
GATCCGGCCGGCCGCGGCCGCCGCGGCGATCGCGCGCGCCGCCGCGACGATCTCGGCGCGCCCGCCATAGGAGAGCGCGATCGCCAGATGGATCGCCCGGTTGTCGCGGGTCAGCGTCTCGGCCTCCTCGATCAGCGCGACGATATCGGGGTCAAAGCGGGCGCGCTCGCCGATTACCTGGAGGCGGACGCCGTTCCGGTGCAGTTCGGCGATCTCGCCGCGCAGGTAATGGCGCAAGAGAGCCATCAAATCAGCGATCTCGCCCGCCGGCCGGCGCCAGTTCTCCGAGGAAAACCCGAACAGGGTGAGATAGGGAATGCCGAGATCGCAGGCAGCGGCGACGGTGCGCCGAACCGCTTCGCCGCCGCGCCGGTGCCCGGCGATGCGCGGCAGCCCGCGCGCGCGCGCCCAGCGGCCGTTGCCGTCCATGATGATCGCGACATGCCGCGGCAGCTGGCGCAGCGCCCCGCGGCTGAGCGGGGAACGGGTCATCAGACTTGCAGGATTTCCTTGTCCTTGTGGGCGAGCGCCTCATCGACGCGCTTGACCGCCTCGTCGGTCATGTGCTGGATCTGGTGCTGCAATTTGTGCTGCTCATCCTGCGAGATCTGGCCCTCCTTCTCATGCCGCCGCAACGCCTCGATGCCGTCGCGGCGCACGTTGCGCACGGAGACACGGGCTCCTTCGGCGTATTTCGCGGTCACCCGCGTCAATTCGCGCCGCCGCTCCTCGGTCAGATCGGGGATCGGCACACGGATCACCTGGCCCTCGGTCTGCGGGTTGAGACCGAGGCCGCTCTCGCGGATGGCGCGATCGACCGCCTTGATCATGCCGCGGTCCCACACCTGCACCGTGATCATGCGCGGCTCGGGCACGCTGACGGTGGCGAGCTGATTGAGGGGCATCGTACCGCCATAGGCGGCCACCTGGATCGGTTCCAGGAGGCTGGCCGAGGCCCGCCCGGTGCGCAACCCCCCAAACTCCTTGCGCAGGATTTCGAGCGCGCCGTCCATGCGGCGGCGCAGGTCCTTCAGCAGCGAATCATCGATCATGACTGTCTCTTCCGGTTCTGCCTAACCCCGCTCGTCGATCAGCGTAAAGCGGCCGTGGCCGCGGACGACATCGGCGAACCCGCCATTCTCAAAAATCGAGAACACCAGGATCGGGATGTGGTTCTCGCGCGCCAGCGCAATCGCCGCCGTATCCATGACCTGCAGGTCGCGCGCCAGCACGTCGAGGTAATCGAGCCGCTCAAAGCGGTGGGCGCCGGGAACCCGGTGGGGGTCGGCGTCGTAGACGCCATCGACCTTGGTGGCCTTGAGCAGAGCGTCGCACCCCATCTCGGAGGCGCGCAACGCGGCCGCGGTGTCGGTGGTAAAGAACGGGTTGCCGGTGCCGGCGGCAAAGATCACGATCCGTTTTTTTTCGAGATGGCGCAGCGCCCGGCGGCGGATGTAAGGTTCGCACACCGCCTGCATCGAGATCGCCGACTGCACCCGCGTCGCCACGTCGCGGCGCTCCAGCGCGTTCTGCATGGCGAGCGCGTTGATGACGGTGGCGAGCATGCCCATGGTGTCGGCCGAAGCGCGCTCCATGCCGCCGGCCGCGCCCGAGACCCCGCGAAAGATGTTACCGCCGCCGAGCACCAGGCACAACTCGACGCCGAGCTTATGCACCGCCTCGATCTCGCCGGCGACGCGGGCCACCATCAGGGGATCGAGACCGTATTCGCGCTCCCCCATCAGCGCCTCGCCGGAGATCTTGAGAAGGACGCGGCGATAGAGGAGGTCGGCTGGCATGGCGCCTATTGCTCTGCGGGCTGGCCTCGGCGGCCACCCCGCAGGATACACCAAAGCGCGCCCTCATGCCCGCCTTTCGACAGGCCGCGCGACCGCACCCCGTTTTCTCTCCTCGGGGGAGGCTCTCAAAGCGCGGGAAGAGGGGGTCTGCCGGGACTGTCCGTCACGGCTTTCCCTGGGCCGCCGCCGCCACTTCCGCCGCAAAATCGCCGCGCGGGCGCTCGATTCCTTCGCCCAGCGCAAACCGGACAAAGCCGGCGACGCGGATCGGCGCGCCAACGGTCTTTGCCGCATCTTCGACAACCTTGGCGATGCGGCGCTCCTGATCGACAACAAAAATCTGCTCGAGGAGCACGACTTCCTCATAGAACTTGCGCAGGCGGCCCTCGACCATGCGGGCGAGGACCGCCTCGGGCCGCCCGCTCGCCGCGGCCTGCTCGTGCAGCACCGCGCGCTCGCGCTCCAGCGCCGCCGGCGGCACCGAGGCGATGTCGAGATAGAGCGGACCCGCGGCGGCGACGTGCATCGCGAGCTGCTTGCCGAGTTCGACTAGTTTTTCGGGCGGCGCCGGCGAATCGAGGGCGACGACGACGCCGATCCGCCCGAGACCCGGCCCGAGCGTGTTGTGGACATAGGAGGCGATGAGACCGGCGCCGACTTCGAGCCGCTGCGCGCGGCGCAGCACCAGGTTCTCGCCGATCGTCGCGATCAGGTGGGTCAGTTCCTCGGCGACGGTGTGCCCGGCACCGGGATAGACCGCGGCGGCGAGCGCTTCGGGGGTGCCGGCGCCGCCGACCGCAAGCCCGGCGAGGGTGCGCACAAAGCCCTGAAAGCGGTCGTTGCGGGCGACAAAGTCGGTTTCCGAATTGACCTCGACAACGGCGCCGGCAAGCGCGCGCACCGCTACCCCGACAAGCCCCTCGGCAGCGAGCCGTCCGGCCTTTTTTGCCGCGGTCGAGAGTCCTTTTTTGCGCAGCCAGTCGACGGCGTCTTCGAGATTGCCGCCGGTCTCGGCGAGCGCCCGCTTGCAGTCCATCATCCCGGCCCCGGTTTTCTCGCGCAGCTCCTTGACG
>JBOHMF010000524.1:0-2879 GCA_050730055.1 Allostellaceae bacterium | reverse complement strand
GCAAGGCTCGTTGCGGCCCGCGCGCCCGCGCCCGCTGCCAGCACCGCCGCGGCCAGCAGCAGCGCCAGCGCCGCGACACCGCGGATCAGGCGAAGCCCCAGTGCACGTTCGCCTCGGCAAAAAGGCGCATGTTCCGCTCGCGATCATAGGGCCGCTCGGTCAGGGTCTCGGCGTCCCATTCGCTGCGTTTGACGGCAAAGAAATCGCCGCCATAGATGTGGATTGCGCGGCTCAAGCGGCGCAGCGGGTTGGTCACCGAATGGATGATGTCGCGGCCCAGGGTCTCGACATCCGCGTTGCCGAGCGCCTTGGCGCCGGCGGCCTCGATCCGCGTCCGGCCCGGCTCGCCGTCGAGACGGCGCCAGAACACGTTGTCCTCGCGCCCGTCATAGACGCCGATCAGTGCCCAGATGCGGTGCTCATGCGGCATGACCGTCATCAGCGGCGCCCATACGACATTGAGGATCGTCAGCGTCTCCGAATGGTAGAGCGCCTCGCTCCCGGCCACTTTTGGTTCGCCCAGCGCCTTGCGGACGGCGGCGGGATCGGAGACGGCGCGCGCCAGCACCTCGCGCGCGCTTTTGGGGCTCGGATCGGCGGCGACCGCCGCGCGGCAGTCTTCGATAAACCGGTCGAGATCAAACACGGAATTTCCTCCCTATTTCTTGCGATGAAGGTTGGCGGCGAGAAACACCAGCGGCTCCGATCCGGCGTTCTCGACCCAGTGCGATCCCGGACCGGCTTCGGCCAGGACATCGCCGGGATGAAGCGCGCGCACCGTTCCGTTCTGGTGGTTGGTCAGGACACCGGAAAGGACATAAACGATCGTCGGGTCACCCGCATGGCTGTGCAGCGGGATGTGGCCGTGCGGCATCACCGTCGCACGGGTCAGACGCAACTCGCGGTTTTGCACATCATGGATCTGACCGGCGAGATCGATGCTGGCGAGCACCTTTTGGTGGAAACCCCGGTAATCGGTCGGTGCCGTCTGTTGCCCAAGCGCGACGCCGGCCGCGAACAGCGCGAACCCGGCGCCGCCCAGGAGGGCGAGGCGGGGGATCATTCCACCCGGACCAGCTTTTGCAGGCTCCTGAGACCAGGGGGAAAGGCTTGGCCCGGGTAGCGGTTGCCCCAGTTGGTGTACGACACCTCGCCGACATAGATGTCGCCGCGGGAATCGACGGCGAGGCCGTGCGGCGAGATGAACTGGCCCTGTTCGAGACCGGCCGGGCGGGTGCCGAGCCGCGCCAGGAGTTCGCCCTTGTCGGTATAGATGCTGATGCGCGGCCCGATCCCCGGGTGGTCGTAATTGACCCCCATGCCGCCGCCGATCTCGCCGATATAAAAGCGCGGGTGGCGCCGGCCTTCCATGCACAGCCCCGAGGGACGGTGCATGTTGTGCCATTGCGTCTCGTATTTGCCGTTGCCGTCAAACACCTGGATGCGGTGGTTCTCGCGGTCGGCAACATAGACCCAGCCATCGGCGTCGCAACAGATGTTGTGCGGGATGTTGAACTGCCCGGGATCGGTGCCGGGTTCGCCCCACGACATCAGATGGCGGCCGTCGGGCGCGTATTTGTGGACGCGGGCGTTGCCGTAGCCGTCGGAGACGTAGATCTCGCCCTGCGGCGACAGCGCGGTGTGCGTGCAGCGGTGAAACGGCTCGCCGCTCATATAGGGCTTGGGTTCACCGGGGATGCCGATGGTCAAGAGCACCTTGCCGTCGAGCGTGCACTGGCGCACCGTGTGATCGCCGTCATCGGTCAGAAAGATCGTCTCGTCCGGCGCCATGAAGACCGCGTGCGGGCGGCGATAGGTCCCCTCGCCCCAGGAGCACAGAAAATTGCCGGCGCGGTCAAAGACGATCAGCGGATGGGCGCCGCGGCTGAAGCAGTAGACATTATCGTGCCGATCGACGCCGACGCCGGCGACATCGGCGTCCCACCGCCAGCCTTCCGGCAATTTCGCCCACCCCTCGACGACCTCGTAGCGAAAGCCGTCCCTGCCGAGTACCACCGCCATGGCATTTTCCTCCGCCTCCTTTGCCTTTGCCGAATTATAGGGGCAGGACGGCAAGAGGAGGCGCTTTTTCGCCGGGGGCTGCATCGCTATGATCGGGGGATGGCCCGGCTCAGCGTCAATCTCAACAAGATCGCCCTCTTGCGCAATTCGCGCCACACCGGGGTTCCCGATCCGCTGCACTTTGCCCGCCTCGCGCACGCGGCCGGGGCGGACGGTCTCACCGTCCATCCGCGCCCGGACGAGCGCCATGTCCGCCGCGCCGACGTGCCGGCACTGGCCAGGCTGATGCAGCCCTGGCGCCCGGCCTGCGAACTCAACATCGAGGGCTACCCGGATGAGCGCCTGTTCGCGATCGTGCGCGAAGTCAGACCGGAGCAATGCACGCTGGTGCCCGACCCGCCCGGCGTCTTTACCTCGGAAGAAGGCTGGAAACTCGGCGCCAACGAGCGCGGGACCGTCGATGCCGCGGTCGCGCTGTTGAAGCCGCTCGGCTGCCGCGTCATCCTGTTTGTCGATCCCGACCCCGGGGTCGTCGCGCGCGTGCCGGCAACCGGTGCCGACGGCATCGAAATTTACACGGGAACCTATGCCGCCGCCTTCCGCGCCGGCGAGGCTGCGGCCGAACTGGCGGTCTGCGCGGCGACGGCGACGCAGGCCGCAGCGCAGGGTCTCGTCGTCAATGCCGGGCATGATCTGAACCTGCACAATCTGCCGGCTCTGATTGCGGCGATGCCGTTTCTCGCCGAAGCCTCGATCGGTCACGAATTGACCGCCGACGCGCTGATGATCGGTTTTCCCGCCGCGGTCAGAGCCTACAAGCGGGCGCTCGTCCCGCCCTGAACCAGCCGCTCCCGTTT
>JBOHMF010000523.1:0-2880 GCA_050730055.1 Allostellaceae bacterium | reverse complement strand
CGATTCCGCCGTGGTCTGGACGGCGGCGCTGATCGCGAGCCTCCTTCCCCTCCTCGCGGCCGTCGATCCGATATTGCGCTACGCGCATGTCCTGGCACCGAACAATCCATGGGCGCAGTGGTCGCTGTCGCCGGGCATCACGGTGCCCACGCTGGCGGTCGTCGCCCTTTACATCGCCGGCAACCGGGACACCGCGCCGGGGGTGCGCGATCCCCACCCCGAGTTTCGGCACCTCGTCTTTTTTGGCGGAGTTGCCGCGGTTTTTCTGGCCCTGCAATCGCCGATCGAGCAGATATCCGATCACTCTTTTGCGGTGCACGCGGTCGAGCACATGCTGCTGCGCACGGTCGGTCCGATGCTGCTGATGCTGGCCGCGCCGCAGGCGGCCCTGCTGCGCGGCCTGCCCGGATTTCTGCGGCGGCGCGTCGTGGCGCCGCTGCTCTCCAGCTCCCCGGTTCGCGCGCTTGGCATCCTCGGCCACCCGGCGGTCGCCACCCTCCTGTTTATCGGGGCCAGCGACTTCTGGATGATCCCGCACTTTCACGATCTCTCGCTGCTGGACGAGCCGATCCATTATCTCTGGCACACGACGCTTCTGCTGACCGGCCTGATCTTCTTCTGGCGGCTGCTCGATCCTCGGCCGCATCCCTACGGCGCTGCGCTCGGCACACGCCTGCTGATGTTCTGGTTTGCCGCGATCAACGACATCCTGCTCGGCTATTTCCTCACCTTCAAGCACGAGGTTCTCTATCACGCCTACGATCAGTTCGGGCGGTATTGGGGCGTCGCCCCGCTCACCGACGAGAGCCTGGGCGGTCTGACCATGTGGGTCCCGGGCTGCATGATGCTGAGCATAGCCGCCCTTCTGGTGATCTATCGCTGGACCCGCCAGGAGGAGCGCAGAGCCGCGCGGGCGCGCGGGGCGGCCGTCACCATCACGGCGGACGAGTTCATCCTGCGCCGGCGCGCAGCAAACCGGAAAACGGCGGTCGTGCTGCTGGCCTTTGCCGCAACCGTGCTGATGATCGCGACAATGAGCGCCCTCCTCAATCGGTATTCCAGCGCCGCGGTCGGGATTGCGGCCATGCTCAACCGCTGACGGAGGCGCCGGCCCTCTATCCGGCCGGCGCCTCCAGGCGGAAACCGTCGCCCCAGCGCCGGACATGACCGGCCGAGGGCGAGGGGAAGTGGATCGTGCAGCACAAGGTCTCGGTGTCGCAGTAGCGTTCGAGAAACCGCCGGCGCGTCGCCGTCGCCTGGCGCGGATCGGAATCAAACCGCATCACCAGATCGGGATAGCGCGCCTGCAGCGGCGTATGGATCAGATCGCCAGTCACGACCGCGTGATCGCCGCCGCGACCGAGGCAGACGGCAAAATGGTCGGGCGTATGCCCGGGTGTCGGCGCCAGGCGGACATGGTCATCGAGGGCGTGGTCGCTCGCCACCAGTTCGGCCTTTTTCGCCTCGACGATCGGCAGCACGCTGTCGGCGATCGCTTCGATCGGCGTCTTTTTGTGCTCCTCGGCCCAGTATTCGTATTCCTTTCGCGAGAACAGGTAGCGTGCCCTGGGAAAGGTCGGCACCCACCGGCCGTTGTCGAGCCGCGTATTCCAGCCGACGTGATCGGTGTGCAGATGCGTGCACATGACAAAATCGATGTCGTCGGGGGCAACCCCGGCGGCCGCGAGCCCCTTTATAAAAAAGTCGTCGCGCTTTCTGTGCCAGGCTTCGCGCATCGGGCGCTCCTTGTCGTTGCCGATGCAACTGTCGATGAGGATCGTGTGATGCGGTGTCTTGACGAGATAGGACTGAAAACACAGCACCAGCCTGTCGCTTCCCGGTTCGAGCGCGGCGGGTTCCATCCATCCGCGGTTTTCTTCCAGCCTCTGCCGATCAAGGCCGGGCAGAAATTCGAGGATCGGGCTGAACCCCCGTTCCAACTCGACAATGCGATGGATCGTGATATCGCCGATCTCGAAACCTGTGCGCATCGCCCGGCTCCCTCGTGAGCGTTCAGCGCGGCATCCTAGCGGCGGGTTTGGCCGCTGACAAACCGGACGGCGGAGGCGGGCCGGCGGCGAGCCGTGCCACGCGCGCGCCGAGGCGGCAGAGCGGCCGGTCGGAAAGGCCCAGCGCTTTCAGATGGGCGAGGGTGCTGGCGAGATAATCACGGCACAAGCCGCGCTCGCCCCGCGCCGCCGCGATCAGGCTGGTCTTCTCATCGAGCGGCAAGCGTCCGGCGTAGTCCGAATGGTCGCGCCGGACGACAAAGCCCCAGGCCGAGAGCATCGCATCGCCGACCCGCACCGCAAGCCGCCGCATCCGATAGACGCCGCCCCCGCTCATCTCGCGCGCCCACAAGTGGTCGAGCGAGGCGGCCAGCGTGCCGCCATCGAGCCGCAGCGCCATGCCCCAGCACGCGCCGCCGCAGTCGAGGCCAAGCGCCAGCCCGGGCCGTTCCGGCGTGCCGCGATAATCGTAGGAATAAAGGCAGAAGCTGCGATGATAGCCGTGGAGCAGGGCCGGACGCGCCTCGGCGCAGGCTACTTCCGGGTTCCACATTAAGGAGCCGTAGGCGAAGATCCACACCGGCGCGCCGCTCTGGCGCAGCCGGGCGATCATCGGCGGCATCGCCTCGGCAGAGCTGCGGGCGAGCGCTGTGCCCGAGCCGGAGTCTGAAGTTTCGAACATGGCACCAGGACACGGAAAGATCGGGTCCGCCATACCCGATTCGCCGACTTGGCGAAAGCGGGCAACCGCGAAGACCGGCGCTCGCCGGGAGACGGAACCGGGATGACGGAAAAGGGCAAATGCGGCGGAACCGATCTGGCGGGCGCGGGACCGGGCGGCTATAAGCGACCGATGCGCCGCAAGCCGCGC
>JBOHMF010000522.1:0-2898 GCA_050730055.1 Allostellaceae bacterium | reverse complement strand
CGCCGGCTGCGCCAAAGGCAGCCAAGGTCGCCCTTCTGGTGCCGCTGTCCGGCCCCAACGCCGCTCTTGGCAAGGCGATCCTCGATGCGGCGCAACTGGCGCTGTTCGAAACCGGGCGCGGCATGATGCTGATCCCGCGCGACACCGCCGGCACGGCCGCCGGCGCCGCAAAGGCCGCCCGCTCGGCGATCGGTGACGGCGCGCAGTTGATCCTGGGGCCGCTCCTTGCCGCCGAGGTCGCGACGGTCAAGCCGGTCGCCCGCGACGCCCATGTCAATGTCATCGCCTTTTCGACGGTGACGAGCCTTGCCGGCGGCAGGACCTTTCTGATGGGATTTCTGCCGCGCCAGGAGGTCGAGCGCGAGGTCGGCTATGCCCGCGAGCAGGGACTCGACCGTTTTGCCGCGCTGGCCCCGGATTCGCCCTATGGCCATCTGATGGCGGAGGCTTTGAAGGACGCCGCCGCGGCGAACGGCGCCACCGTGACAAAGGTCGCGTTTTACGGCCCGAGCGCCGCCGCCAGTGCCGCGGCGATCCAGTCTCTCGGCGGCGCCGTGCCGGCCGCCGCGTCGGGCACCGCCGCAGCGGCGCCGGAGCCGGCTTTTGCGGCGCTGCTGGTGCCCGAGGGTGGCGCCCAGCTCGACCGGATCGCCGGACAGTTGCAGGCGGCCGGGATCGATCGGCCCCAGGTCCGCCTGCTCGGCAGCGGCTTGTGGGACGTGCCCGGGATCGGCAACGATCCGGCCCTCGTCGGCGGCTGGTTCGCGGCCTCGCCACCCGATCCGCGGCGCGCGTTTGAGGCGCGCTTTGCGGCGGCCTACGGCCACCCTCCGCCGCGCCTTGCCTCGCTCGGCTTTGACGCCGCCGCTCTTGCCGCAGTGCTGGCGCGCCGGGGCGGAGCGCATCCGTTCTCGCAGGAGGCGATCCTGAACCCGAGCGGGTTCACCGGCGTCAACGGGCTGTTCCGCTTCCGGCCCGGCGGGCTGGTGCAGCGCGGTCTCGCGGTGCTCGAGGTCGAGCCGGGCGGCAGCACCGTGATCAGCCCCGCGCCGCAGAGTTTTGAGGCGGCCGGAGGGTGAGGCGCAAGGCGGATCAGCCCCGGTGAACGCTGGAGAAAACCCGCCGCTCGGGCCAGGCAGGTTCAGCGCGCGGGGTCTTCGGCGATAGTCCGCGCGGAGTGCCCGTTTGTGCCGCCGCGCGTCAGCGGCCGGTCCGCAGCGATCCGCAAAGGGTCCGGCGCGGCGCCTGAAGCGATGCTCCAAACCGCGTCTCTGGCGGGCCGCCGGCGGTGGAGACAGGCGAGGAGGCCGTCCCATAACCCGATCCGCGCCTGGATGCTCTGCTGTGCCGCCAGCGCGACTTGCCTCCGCCGTTCGGGGTCGCCGTCGATCGCATCGTTGAGAATGCATTCTGCGGCGGGGCCGTGCTCGTCTCCGTCGAGTTCGATGTGACGCTTCAGATAATATACGAACATCGGGGCTTTCGCCGCGTCCATGCCCCAGCTTCTCAGCAGGTTGTCGAACATGAGCGGGATCACGTCTTCCCTGCCGTGAAAAAAACTCGCCATGACCATAAACGACGGCGCTTCGCGGGCGGTCCGCAGAGTATAGCTCGTGAAGTCACGTATGAAGGGTTCGATAGCAGCCTTGTCGAAAGCGGCCGAAAGATCGGCGCCCTTCGCCAACGCTGCTTGGAAAGTTTCGAACTTGGTGGTGTTCGCACCGATTTCCCGCATGGCTGCGAGATAGATCTCGAGATGGCTGATCGGTTCTCCGGCGGGGCCGACATCGGTCTCCTCGCCCAGCACGATCTGGTTGATCAATTGCGCAGCACGCCGGTCGCGTGGAGGCAGCCACGGCAGCGTGACGCAGGTCAGATCGCGTTGCAGCCGCTTGACGAGCGACATGAAGTCCCAAACCGCGAAGACATGCGCCTCCATGAAGCTCCGCAGGCCCTCGATATCCCTTATGGCTGTGAAAACAGGATGGTGGATCATATGATCGCGTAGCGATTCGATCGATTCTCCCAGAGAAAGATCGGGGGGAGATGACTTTATCATCTTAGTTTTTCCTCTTTACTTTCTGCCCGCTACGAACACGTATTTCCCTGTATAGGGAAGATGCGGTCGGTAATGGCTACGACTCCTGAGCTTTGTTTTTATTCCTCTCGGGATCACCGATGCCGATGGTCCGGCAGCCGGGTTCGGCGTGCGGGCAGCATCCCGGGTGCGGGTTTCCCTTCTTCCCGTTTGCGAAGGAGGCTGAAGTGAAGGGCTCAGGCGAGGAGAGCGGCCAGGACCGCGTTAAGCCGCTCCCGGCCGGCGGCGGTCGCCCTGAGACGCGCCGCATCGATTTCGATAAAGCCACCTTCGCTCAGCGGTTCGAGCCGCGTCCCAAACAGGGTTTCGAGATCGCATCCGGCAGCCCGTTCGAGGCGCGCCCGCGCGATCCCCTCGGTGAGGCGCAACCCCATCATCAGCACTTCCGCGATGACGGTATCGCGATCGAGGGGGGTGCGCGCGGCGGCGCCGCTGCCGGTGGTCTCGACCGCGGCGAGCCATTTCTCCGGCAGGCGATGGCGCTCCACCGCACATTTGGCACCCTCGCGCGTCGGCCGGCCATGCGCGCCCGGGCCAACCCCGATGTAATCCTCATAATGCCAATAGGCGAGATTGTGCCGGCACTCGGCGCCGGGATGGGCATGGTTGGAGATTTCATAAGCCGGCAACCCGACTGCGGCGAGCCGCTCCTGCGTCATCTCATAGAGCGCGGCGGCCGTGTCCTCGTCCGGCACGGCGAGCGCGCCGCGCGCCGCCATCCCGGCAAAGGCGGTGCCGGGTTCGATCGTCAACTGGTAGAGCGAGAGGTGCGTGCCGGCCAAGGCCAAGGCTTCGTCAAG
>JBOHMF010000521.1:0-2903 GCA_050730055.1 Allostellaceae bacterium | reverse complement strand
GGATTACTGCAATGAGATGCTGCGCATCCGCGACCGTCACGAGCGCGAGATGCTGTATGGACCCACCAACGAGGAGCAGATCACCGAGATCGTGCGCGCCGCGATTCGCAGCTACCGCGATCTGCCAAAGCTCCTCTACCACATCCAATGGAAGTTCCGCGACGAGGTGCGCCCGCGCTTTGGCGTCATGCGCGGGCGCGAGTTTCTGATGAAGGACGCCTACAGCTTTGATCTTGACGCCCAGGGTGCGCGCCGTTCCTACAACAAGATGTTTGTCGCATACCTGCGCACCTTTGCCCGCATGGGGCTCAAAGCCATCCCGATGCAGGCCGATACCGGGCCGATCGGCGGCGACCTTTCCCACGAGTTCCAGATCCTCGCCGACACCGGGGAATCGGCGGTCTATTGCGACCGCCGCTGGCTGGAGAGCGAAACGCTGGCCGAGGATATCGATTACCGGGGTGATCTCGAACCGATTGTCGCGCGCTATACCGCGCTCTACGCCGCGACCGACGAAAAGCACGATCCGGGCAATTGCCCGATCCCCGTCTCGGATCTCGTCGCCGCGCGCGGCATCGAGATCGGTCAGACCTTCTACTTTGGCACCAAGTATTCGCGGCCAATGGGCGCCTTTGTTGCCCGCCCCGACGGCGAGAGCGTGCCGCTCGAAATGGGGTCCTACGGGATCGGCGTCTCGCGCCTTGTCGGCGCCTTGATCGAGGCCAATCACGATGATGCCGGGATCATCTGGCCGGAGCCGGTCGCGCCGTTCCAGGTCGGTCTGATCAATCTGCGCGCCGGCGATGCGCGCGTTCGTGCCGCCGCCGATGATCTCTACGGCAAGCTGCGGAATGCCGGGGTCGCGGTGCTCTATGACGACCGCGACGAGTCGCCGGGGGCGAAGTTTGCGACGATGGACCTGATCGGGTTGCCCTGGCAGGTGATCCTCGGGCCGCGGGGCCTCGCCGCCGGCACGGTCGAGGTCAAGGAGCGGCGCTCGGGCGCGCGGCAGGAGCTGGCGGTCGAGGCGGCGCTGGCGCGGCTTTCAGCATCCTAGAGCGGCCAAGCGCGAAGGTGCCTAAGTGGTCGGAAGACATATCGGCGGAAGGTAATGGCGGAAGTTCGGGACCACGCGCCCATTGCGGTGCGCGAGAGAATGGCACAAGAAAACGAGACGGGCGGCCAAGCGCTGTTTGATATGGCCAACCTCCGCCCCGAGCGCACGGGGCTGCCCTTTGTCGTGTTCATCTCGCAGCGCGGCGGCGCACGGCATGATGTCCGGGTGAAGCTCGCGCGCGCCCCAAAAGTCCGTTCCGCCGAAATGATTACCGTCGCCGTGCGCCCGACGCCGCGCGTCGTCCGCGGCAAGATGACAGCGCATGAATTCGATCTTCTGAAGCGGTGGATCGCCTTGAATCGGGATGTGCTGGTGAACTACTGGAACGGCACAATCGAATACACGGAGGACGTATTGGCCGCTCTCCGGCCGCTCTCCGATCCAGACCGGCAACCCGGTTCCCGACCGTGATCTTTGGCACCTTTGAGCGCATGGTCGCGTTCCGCTATCTGCGGGCGCGGCGGCAGGAGGGGTTTGTCTCGGTCATTGCGATTTTTTCTCTTCTTGGGATCGCGCTCGGTGTCGCCACCCTCATTATCGTGATGTCGGTGATGAACGGGTTCCGCGCCGATCTGTTGCACCGCATCCTCGGTCTCAACGGTGCGCTCGGCATCTATGCCGAAAGCGGTCCGTTCAAGGACTTCACTGCCGCCGTGCAAAAGGTACGGGCAATACCGGGCGTCACCCAGGTCATCCCGATGGTCGAGGGGCAGGTCATGGCGACCTCGCAGGCGGGCGCCTCCGGGGCGCTGGTGCACGGCATCGGCACGGGCGATCTCACCCGCTTGAAGCTTGTCTCGGATCATATCGTCGCGGGATCGCTTGCCGGTTTTGGCGATGACGGGATCGCGCTCGGCGACCGCCTGGCGCGCCAGCTCGGCGTCGGCATCGGCGGCCGGGTGACGGTGATCTCGCCCAAGGGCACCGACACCGCCTTTGGCACGATGCCGCGGCTCAAAACCTATCACGTCGTCGCGCTCTTTGATGTCGGCATGTACGAGTACGACAGCAGCTTTATCTATGCCCCGCTGAAGGCGGCGCAGGTCTTTTTTCAGACCGGAGCGGGGGTGACCGATCTCCAGGTCTATGTCGCGAACCCAGACCGGGCAGGTGCGATCGGCGGTGACATCGCAAAGAGACTGGGCGGCCATGTCCGCATCATCGATTGGCAGCGGGCCAATTCGACCCTCTTTAACGCGGTCGAGATCGAGCGCAACGTGATGTTTCTGATCCTCACCCTGATCATCGTCGTCGCCGCCTTCAACATCGTCTCCAGCATGATCATGATGGTCAAGGACAAGGGCCGCGACATCGCGATCCTGCGCACGATGGGCGCCTCGCGCGGCATGATCCTGCGCATCTTCATGCTGTCGGGGGCCAGCATCGGAATGGTTGGGACCGTGGCAGGTCTGGTGCTGGGGATCATCTTTACCGAGAATATCGAGAGAATCCGGGAAATCGTGCAGAATATCGTCGGCGTCAACCTGTTCTCGGCCGAGATCTATTTCTTCACCCGGATCCCGGCGCGGATCGACGCGGGCGAGATCGTTGCTGTCGTGGTTATGGCGCTCCTCTTGTCCTTTCTCGCCACCCTCTACCCGTCCTGGCGCGCCGCCCGCCTCGACCCGGTCGAAGCGCTGCGCTACGAATGACAATCGCCTCCAAAAATCCCTCTTCCCTTGAGGAGGAAGGTTTCGGCGGATCGGGGGAAATCGCGCCGGCCTTGGAATTGCAAGGGGTGCGCCGCGTCTTCCACCAGGCCGGCAGCGATCTGGTAGTGCTCGAC
>JBOHMF010000520.1:0-2919 GCA_050730055.1 Allostellaceae bacterium | reverse complement strand
TTTGCGCTCTATCGGACAATGCAGAGCCGCGGCACCGAACTCTTTGCCGCCGGCAGCTATCGCGACCGCATCGCGCTCGAAGAGGAGGGCACGCTGCGGCTCAAATCCCGCCATGTCGTGCTCGAATCGCGCCGCGTCGATATCCTGATCGTGCTGCCGATCTGACGCCCTCTGAAATGTAGGGTGGGTTGAGCAACGCGAAACCCGCAATTATGGCCCGAAACCGGTGGGTTTTGCTCCGCTAAACTCGTCCTGCGCTCTGCGGTGCTTGGACCACCGGCCAGCCGCGCCGCGGGTCAGCGCGTGGCGAGGCTGGCGATCAGCTTGTCCGCCGCATTTGCGAGAGTAAAGAACATCGAAAAATCGACCCGGTTCACTGCGAGAAACACCCCTACGCCCCGGCCCGGAGCAAAGGCGATGTAGCTCATAAAGCCGGCGCCGCCGCCGCTCTTCTCCAAGAGCATCGGCTCGACGCCGTGGGCCGCTACCATCACCCAGCCGAGACCGAGACCCGCCATCGGCGCAGCCTCGCCGATGCCGATCGCGGCCGGCATCGCCTGACGCATGCGATAGACCGCGTGGAAGAGCGTCATCGCACTGTTCGCGTCGGCGAGGTTGTGGCGCAGCCAGCGCGCCATGTCATTCCCCGTGCTGTAGAGTCCGCCGCTGCCGTCCGTCGCCTGCGTATCGACGCAGGACGCGGCGCCGCCGAGGCCGGAGCCGATCATCAGCCGCGCGCATTGCGCTGGTGTCGGGGCGAAGGTGGTGTCCGTCATGCCGAGCGGGGCCGTGACAAAGGTGCGCAGCAGCACGGGATAGGGCCTGCCGCCGGCGGTCGCGAGCGCATCGGCCAGGAGATCGAACCCGATATTGGAGTAGGAGGCGATGGTGCCGGGCGCCCAGGGCAGCTTGTAGCCGGGCAGCCATTTCCAGCGATCCGCTCGGGTCGGCCAGGCGCGGGGGTTCACCCCTTCGGGAGCCTCGCCCATCTCGCGCGGCAGCGCGGCCGAGTGGGTTGCCAGATCGAGGAGCGTGATCGGGCGCGCGCCAAAGGCGGGCACTTTTGCCGTGCCGGCAAAACGCTGCAACGGATCGGTGAGGGCGAGCTTGCCCTTGGCGGCGAGCGCGGCGAGCACCTCGGTGGTGAACACCTTGGTGATCGAGTTGAGCCGCAGCAGGCTTCTCCCATCCGGCGCGTGATTGTTGCCCTTCGCGGTCTCGCCATAACCACGGACCAGCATATGGTCGCCGCGCACAGCCACCAGGACCATGCCGGGCGCGCCGGAGTCGAGGAACATCACGGTGCCGGTGAGGCCGGTCGCCGCATCAAGGACCGGATCATCGGCCGCCCGCGAGGCGGTGACGGTCGCGAGCACAAGGACGAGCGCGAGAAGAAGGGATCGCATGGCTGCGCTGCCGATCCTGCTTTGGTCCATAAACCTACACGTGTCGGACCCGCGCAGGCAATTCTCTTTTATCGCAAGAGGTCAGCCGACCGGCCAGCCGCGGCGCTGATAGGCGCCGTCCCAGAACAGCCACTCGTACTGAGCGCAGCGGACAAAAGCGGCGAGCATCCTCCGGTAGCCCGCCGACGCGGCGCCGGCGCCGGCGTGGTCGGCAATCGCGATCGCGGTCCTGACCGCCGCATCAAAGCGTTCGTCGGAATAGGTATCGATCCATGCCCGGTACGGGTTGTCGGGCGTCGCTTTTGCGGCAATCGCGACACCCACTTCGCGATAGATCCAAAAGCACGGCAGCACCGCCGCGACCAGCACCTCCCACGGCTCGTGATAGGCCGCAGCGAGCAGAAAGCTGGTATAGGCGAGGCAGTCGGGGGACGGCTCGGCGGCAAGGATCGCTTCGGGGCCGAGACCAAACTCGGCCAGAGTGCGCTCGTGCAGGGCCTGTTCGACCGCGACGACGCCCACCGCCGAGCGGCCAAAAGCCTCGAAATGCGCCCGCTCGGGGGCCCGGGCCGCAGCGATCGCCAGGGCCCGCGAAAACTCTCTCAGGTAAAGCGCATCCTGCAGGATATAGGTCTGAAAGCGCTCGCGCGCGAGATTGCCGGCGGCGAGTTCGCGATTGAACGGAAGCGCGTCGATCGCGGCGCGTATTCCTGCCGTGCGCGCCCAGGCTTCTTCGGAAAAGCGAGCCATCTCCCTAGTTCCGGCCAAAATATTCGTCATAGGGGACGTTGTTGCTGATCAGGACGCCGCCGTCCACGTCGAGCGCAATCCCGGTGATCATCCGCGCCGCCGAGCCGGCAAGAAAGACGACGGCGTCGGCGATGTCCTCGGGTTCGATCATGCGGCCGAGCGGGATCTTCCCGGCGCGTTCCGCCTTCTGCTCGGGCGACGGCATAGCGCCGCCGAAGCCGGTCGCGGTCGGACCGGGGCAGACCGCGTTGACCCGGATGCGGTCGGGCGCCAACTCGTAGGCGGCATGCCGGGTCAGGCCGAGAAGCCCGGCCTTTGACGCGGTGTAATTGGCGGTGCCACCAAAAGAAATGCGCCGCCCGGCGATCGAGGCGATGTTGACGATGGCGCCGCCGCCGCGCCGGCGCAGATGGGGAAGCGCGGCCTGGATGCCGTTGAACGCGCCGGTCAGGTTGACGGCGATGACACGCTCCCAGTCCTCTTGCCGCATCGCCTCGATTGTGCGACGCACCGTCATGCCGGCGCAATTGACCAGGATGTCGAGACCGCCCGCTTGTACGGCGACCGCCTCGGCGAGCCGGTGGAAGGCGGCGCCGTCGGCGACATCGAGCGCGTGCGCCGCGGCCTTCCCGCCCGTCCCGGCGATCCCGTCTGCGACCCGCCGGGCAGCCTCGCCGTCACGGTCAATGACGGCGACCTCGGCGCCGCGGGCGGCCAAGGCGCGGCAGGTGGCGGCGCCGATCCCGTTGCCCCCGCCGGTGAC
>JBOHMF010000519.1:0-2930 GCA_050730055.1 Allostellaceae bacterium | reverse complement strand
TGGAAAACCGGCGGCTGGCTCTGCGCTATGACCGGCTCGGCTTCATCGTCCAATCCTTGCTCCAGAGCGCTTGCATATTCCTGGTTGCGGGCAAGCTCGCTCGCGAATTCTGAAAACTGCCTCTTAGAGGCCAAGCTGACCGCTCCACCTCGAAAGTCAGTGGGAGTGGTCTCCTGACGTGGGGCCACGCGGTTCGCATCGGGCCAAAACGTGCGCTTGTCGCTGACCTTTTAGGCAGCCGTCGTCTGTTCATCGGAAACTCCTCCCATCCTCTGGCTGATTCTCGACCCCTGATAGGAATTCGAGAATTCCGACAGGTCCTCGTTGGAGTTGGCAGACGCCGCAACAGTTTTGTCGTATAAACACTGATATTTCTTCGGAAGAAATTCCTTCAGCTCCTCATAATGCCTCTCGTTTCTCAACCAATTGTAGGGCTCTCCGTCTTCATCGACGATCGGGATGGGGCGGGGGTTGTCGGGCGTGAACGTCTTGTCGAGGGCCGCCTCCAGATTGGCGGGGCAGTACCTCTCGATGACGCCCTTATCGTCTTCAGAGAGCCGCCACCGCTGCAGGGCGCTGTAATCGACCGCTTCGCCGATCGGGATCGCGTGCCGCGGCAGACTGGCCATTCGAGCCCCATTGATAGGCTGTGGGCGGCACTGATTGATGACGCGGACCATCGGCCGATGGCGGCTCCATTGGTAGGCGGCCGTTCTGGATTCGTATAGCTTGCCGCAGACCGACGGCTTGACCGTCTCCTCCCAATCGGAAAAGAAGGTCAGACCGATCTCGCGCTTCTCGATGCGCGAGATCATCCAGTGCAGGGCGCGGTCCGAGAGGCTGCAGTCTTCGTAGCTGCCGCCGATGTTGGAATGGGCGCCGGGAAACCAGACCTGCTCGACATAGCTGAAGCCCCGATGGCTGGGCAGTTGCCACAGAGCCGGCAGAAACGGCCCGCGCTTCTCGTCGATCGCCAGCGCGTGCAAGGCATAGTCGACATTGCTCCCGAGCGTCACGTCGTGAAACTGGAACCTCCTCTGGTTCCAGCGGCGGAACAGCCCGAGGGGAACCCCAAGGCCCCGACCGTGTTAAAGACCCCCAGCAATCGAATCCGGACATTGTCAAATGACAGCTTTTCAGAGCTTCGTATTCCTGGGGAAAGCGGTCATCGGGCGACGTGCGATAATACTGCCACGCCCGCTCCTCGTTTTCCGGCGAGCAGCGGTCCGCTTTCAGAAGCCCGCTCGCCCCGATATAGCCGGCCAGACTGCGCGCGGTGAAGGCGCCGCGCGAGAAGCCGAAAAGATAGATTTCCGCACCCTCGGCATAATGCTGGGAGAGGTATCTGTAGGCGCTGCGCACGTTGTGGCCCAGCACCGGTCCCGTCAATCCGCCGATCAGTCTGTCGATCGTGGACAGGCCGGTCCCGACCCCTGTGTGGTAATAGACGCGTTGCTCATCAGTGCCGGTAGACGTCTCGACCTTTGGGGCGATCAGATCGCGAATCCGGACGATATTGGTGATCTCCTGGCTGTCGGCGGTGTTCCAGGTTCCATCGAGGCAAAGGATGAGGCGTCTGACCATCTCAGCCCGCTCCCGGAGAAATGTTGTCTATGCTGGCCACGTTTATGGCCGGTTCGGATTGGCGCGGGACGGGTGGGCCATCCGGGGCAATCGGTGTCCCGCCCCCTTGCGGATGACCCGCCGAGGCGTTCGGCGGGCCTACTCCGCCGCTAAGCAGGTTTGTGGGGCTCAGCCAACGGATTGCGGCGTTGACTCGTTGCGTGGATATGATTTGGAATGGGGTCGCGGCTCATGGCGGGCAAGTCTCCTGTTGTAGCGGATGCGGCGCAACGCCGGGCGCTGGTGGTGCTGGGCCAATCACCCGATCGCGGGGAAGCGGATCGGGCGCGAGCGGTGCTGCTGACCCTGTCGGGATGGACGAGCGGGCGCATCGCCGAAGCCTTTGGGGTGCGCGAGGATACGGTGCGGCTGTGGCGCAGCACCTTCACGACGGGCGGGGTGGCGGCGCTGCGCACGCGGGTCGCGCCCGGTCCCGCCCCGATCAAGGCCGGTGAGCCTTTAGCCCGCGGGCTTGACCCGCGGGGGGCCTTGGCGGTGGCGCAAGAGGTGCTGAGCGCTCCGGTGGCGGATCGCCCAAACTGGACGCTGCCGCGGCTGGCCGAGGAAATCGCCCAGCGCGCGGGGGTGCGGATCTCGCCTTCGCGGCTCTCGGTGGTGCTGCGCCAAAAGGGGGGTTCCGCTGGCGGCGGGCGCGGCACACGCTGAAGGGGCGCCAGAGCCTGCCCCGGCGAAGGCCGGGGATGCCGCCGCGGTGGTGGGCGCCGCCCGGCGCCGCAAGCGCTTGCAGGCCCGCGCCAGGAAGGGGGCGATCGTCCTGCTGTTCGGTGATGAGTCGGAAGCGCTCACCCACCCTTATCTGGCCCATGTCTGGGCCAAGAAGGGCGCCGATCTGCGGGTTCCGGCTCCCGGTCAGGCGGCCAAGGTGGCGATGTTGGGTGTTCTCGACTGGGGGCGGAGCGAGCTTGTTGTCCATACCAGCGCGCGCAAACGCAGCGCCGACTTTCTGGCCCTGCTTGCAGAACTCGATTGGCGCTACGGACCCTGCCCGGAGGTCACCGCAAAACCGGTGGTGTTGGTTCTCGACAACGGCCCGATCCACACCAGCAAGGCGACGCGGGCCGCGCTGGCCGCCCGCGCGCATTGGCTCAAGATCGAATGGCTCCCAAAATACGCCCCGGAACTCAACGACATTGAACGGGTGTGGCGCGACTTGAAGCGGCATCATCTCGCGCACAAGACCTTCACCGGCCCCGAAGACCTGACCCACGCCATCCATGAGGCCGTCATGGCACGCAATACCGAACGCCGTCACAATCTGTTGGCCTTCCCGCGAAGGGCTGCTTAGG
>JBOHMF010000518.1:0-2945 GCA_050730055.1 Allostellaceae bacterium | reverse complement strand
GATCTGCGCCGGGCGCTGTGGCAGGCATGGACGGCGCGCGGCGATCATCGCGGCACCCACGACAACCTGCCACTGGTGCGCGAGATCCTCGCGCTGCGCGCCGAACAGGCGCGACTGCTCGGTTATGGCGATTTCGCCGCGTACCGGCTCGCCGACACGATGGCCAAAACCCCGCAGGCGGCGCGCGACCTGCTGCTTCAGGTGTGGGAGCCGGCCAGAAAGAAAGCAGCGGCGGAGCGCGAGGAACTCGCAAGGACGGCACACGCTGATGGCCTCAACGAGCCGATCGCGCCGTGGGACTGGCGCTATTACGCCGAGAAGGTGCGGCAGGCCCGCTATGATCTCGATGAGACTGAGGTGAAGCCGTACTTCGTTCTCGACAATATCGCCGCGGCAGCGTTTGACGTAGCCGGGCGGCTGTTTGGTCTTTCCTTCATGCCGCGCGCCGACGTGCCGGTCTATCACCCGGATGTGCGCGCCTACGAGGTGCGCGACCGCACGAACCGTCTCGTCGGCCTTTTTCTGCACGACAATTTCGCCCGTCCGGGCAAGCATTCGGGCGCCTGGATGAGCAGCTATCGCGCCCAGCACTCGCTCGACGGCGAGGTGGCGCCGATCGTCGTCAACAACAACAATTTCGCCCGCGGCGCGCCGACCCTGTTGAGTTTTGACGACGCGCGCACGCTGTTTCACGAGTTCGGCCACGCTCTGCACGGCCTCCTGTCGCGGGTGCGTTTCCCCTCGCAATCGGGGACCGCGGTGCGCCGCGATTTTGTCGAATTTCCCTCGCAACTGTTTGAGCATTGGATCGCCGAACCCGAGATCCTGCGCCGTCACGCCCGTCATTATCAGACCGGTGCGCCGATCCCCGAGGAATTGATCGCGCGCCTCAAGGCTGCGCACACCTTCAACCAGGGCTTTGCCACGGTCGAATACGCGGCGTCCGCATTGATCGATCTCGAACTGCACGAGGCGTTGCCGGAAACGGCCGCCGACCCGGACGCCTTTGAGCGCCGGTTTTGCACCGCACTTGGGGTGCCGCAAGAGGTCGGCTTGCGCCACCGCCTGCCGCATTTCCAGCACCTGTTTGCCGGAGACGGTTATGCCGCCGGTTATTACGCCTATCTCTGGGCCGAGGTCCTCGATGCCGACGGGTTTGCCGCTTTTGCCGAGCGGGGCGATCCGTTCGATCCCGAGACGGCGGCGCGGCTGGCGGACATCTACGGCGCCGGCGACACGCGCGATCCGATGGACCTTTACCGCGCCTTTCGCGGCCGCGATCCGCAGATCGCCCCGCTCCTTGCGCAGCGCGGCCTCGATAGCCAAAGCTGACAACAGCGCGTGTCCCGGCATCGCGTGCCGGCGTTTCTGCGATCGTCCACGGCGAGGCGACTTGACAAGGGCGGGATCGACGCATGAGCATGCCTTGCGCGATGTCGAGTATCCGTCAGTTGCCGTATATCGCCAGCCCAATCCGGGCCGTGTTCGGCACGAGTGCGAGCTTCTGGAGAAGAGCCATGCGCAGCATGATAAACTGGGGGATCGTCGCGGTCGCGGCGGGGCTGCTGGCACCGGCGGCGTGGGCGTGCGGAGCGTCGCAGTCGGCCAGCGCGAGCGGTCCGACGGCAACGCCGGTCAAAACGGTTGCGGCCCGGCAGACGCCGGCAAATTTCACACCCGCCCCCCGCTGGTCGGCCCTTGCCGAGCGCGGCACCGCGAATTTGGCCTATCGCGGCAGCGATCAGGCCCCGTCACCTACCCTCGCCGCCCCCGGGACGGGCGCAACCGGCAGCCGTCCGTAGGCTCTGCGGGTGCAATAGCGCCGCGCGGCCGCCGCTGACCGCCCGGCTTTTGCCCGATCCTTTCGCGGCCCGAGAGTGATCGCAACGCGGCCGCGAGGAAGAGAGCCATGACCGGGATGTCCCCGCTCGACCCTGCCAGCCTCCCGCCCGGCATCCGCGCGCGCTTTGTCGAAGGCGTCAACGGGTTGCGCGTGCACGTGCTGGAAGCCGGCGAGACGCCGCGCCACCGGCCGCTGGTGCTGCTGCTGCACGGCTTTCCGGAACTCGCCTATTCGTGGCGCAAGATCATGCTGCCGCTCGCCGACGCCGGATTTCACGTCGTGGCCCCGGACCAGAGAGGCTACGGGCGCACCACCGGCTGGGATGACGATTTTGACGGCGATCTTGCTCCCTTTCGCATTCTGAACGCGGTCCGCGACGCCTTTGGGCTGGTCTCGGCGCTCGGCTATCGTTCGGCGGCGGCGGTTGTCGGACATGATTTTGGCGCCTCGGTCGCCGCCTGGTGCGCCCTCGGTCGCCCCGATGTATTCCGCTCCGTCGCGCTGATGAGTGCGCCCTTTGCCGGACCGCCCGCCGTGCCCTTTGCCACCGACGGCGCGCCGACGCCGGATGCGTCTTCCTCCGAGCCGGATATTCACGCGGCCCTGGCCGGCCTCACGCGCCCGCGCAGGCATTATCAATGGTATTACTCAACCCGCCCGGCCAATACCGACATGCGCGACTGCCCGCAAGGCGTCCATGCTTTTCTGCGCGGCTATTTTCATTACAAGAGCGCGGACTGGCCGGGCAACAAGCCATTCCCGCTCAAGGCGTGGAGCGCCGAGGAACTGGCGAAGATGCCGACCTATTACATCATGGACCGGGACAGGACCATGGCCGAGACTGTAGCGGCCGAAATGCCCTCGCCCAAAGAGATCGCCGCCTGCACCTGGCTGCCCGAGGCCGAACTTGCCGTCTACAGCGGCGAATACGCACGCACCGGCTTTCAGGGCGGTCTCAACTGGTATCGCTCGCGCACCGGCGGCCTCTTCAATGGCGAACTCGAACTGTTCTCCGGCCGCGCGATCGAGGTGCCTGCGATCTTTATTTCAGGCCGGAGCGACTGGGGCGTCTATCAGCGCCCCGGCGCCTTTGAGCGCATGC
>JBOHMF010000517.1:0-2956 GCA_050730055.1 Allostellaceae bacterium | reverse complement strand
CCCCCGCCGGGGGCGCGGGTCATCGATACCGCGCCCCTCAACCTCGACGAGATCATCGCCGAGATGGCCGCCGCCGATCGCTGCGGCTTTGATGTCGCCCGGCTGCATTCCGGCGATCCTTCGCTCTACGGCGCGATCGGCGAGCAGATGGCCCGCCTCAAGGCGCTCGGCATCGCCTTTGACGTGACTCCGGGGGTGCCGGCCTTTGCCGCCGCCGCGGCGGCGCTCGGCCGCGAACTGACCTTGCCCGAGATCGCCCAGAGCGTGATCCTGACGCGCACCGCGACCCGTTCTTCGCCGATGCCGCCGGGCGAGAGCCTCGACCGGCTTGCGGCGAGCAGGGCGACCCTGGCGATCCATCTGTCGATCGCCAACCTCGCGCCGATCGTGCGTACCCTGCTGCCGTTTTACGGGGCGGAGTGCCCGGCGGTCATCGCCTATCGCGTGAGTTGGCCGGACGAGCGGCTGATCCGCGGCACCCTCGCCGACATCCGCGCCAGGGTGAAGGCGGCGCGGATCACCCGCACCGCGCTGATCCTGGTCGGCCGGGCACTGGCCGGTGAGCTTGCCGCCGAAAGCCGGCTCTACGCCGCCGAGCACCATCACCTGATGCGGCCGCGCCGCGCTTGAGCGCTCTCAACGCTTGGCCTCGGCGAGGGCGCGCCGGATCGCCGCGACGACCGCCGGGCGATGGCTGTCCAAGGCCCAGCCCGCCGCATCGCGCCCGGTAAAGTCGAGCTTTCTCGGGTTGGCATCGTGAGCCAGCAGAAGACGGACGAGGTCAAGGTCGCCATGCTGCGCGGCGAGCATCAGCGGCGTCATCCCGTCATGGTTCTGGGCGTTGAGGTTCGCGCCGGACGCGATCAAGAGCTTGGCGGCCTCGTCCTGCCGGCGCGCGGCGGCAAGACAGAGCGGCGTATTGCCGAGCGGGTCGCGCTGATCGATCCGGGCGCCCGCTTTGACCAGCACCGTGATCATCGCCAGGTTGCCGTTCATCGCGGCGTATTGCAGGCCGGTGTAGCCGCTGTCGTCGGTTTCGTTCGGGTTGTTGCCGGTGCCGACCAGCACCTGGACGCGCGCCGTGTCACCGCTCGCGGCTGCGCGGGCGACATTGTTGCGCAGGGCCGCAAAGGGGTCGAGCTGGGCGCGCGCCGGTCCGGTCAGGCCGAGGACCGCTCCGGTCAGGGCGATGAGAAGGATAGGGGCGAGCCGGCGGGTTTTCATGGTGCTCTCCTGGCGAGCGGGGCCGGCCGCCGCTCGGCAAGCCAGGCGAGCGCCGCCTCGATGGTGTCGGCCGTTTCGCCCGGCTCGCTCGGCGGGCGCCGGATCATCACGACGGGGAGCGAGAGTTCGCGGGCGGCGACGATCTTGGCCTCGGTCGCGCCGCCGCCGCTCGCTTTTGTCACCAGCACGTCGATCGCGTGCCGCTCCAGCAGGTGACGCTCGCCGGCGAGCGTGAACGGGCCGCGGCCGAGCACGATCTCATAAAAGCGCAGTGGCAAAGGCTGGCGCGGCGGCGCGATCAGCCGCACCAGAAAGCGCACATGATTTGCCGCGGCGAAGGGAGTGATCTCGCCCGAGCCGACGGTCAGCCAGGCGCGATGCGCGAGGCGGGCGACGATCGCGGCGGCGCCGGGCATGGTATCGACTTCAACCCAATGGTCGAGCGGATGGCGCCGCCACGGCGGGCGCAACAGCATCAGTCGCGGCACGCCGGCCGCGGCTGCGGCGAGCCGCGCCGCCGCCGAGATGCGGGCGGCAAAGGGATGGGTCGCATCGATCAACCGGTCGATCCGCTGCGCCATCAGATAGGCGGCAAGACCCTTGGCTCCGCCAAATCCGCCGATGCGAACCTCACCCGGGATCGGGCCGGGCCGCTCGGTGCGTCCGGCGAGCGAGGTCGTCACCCGCCACCCCTCGCCAAAACGGGAACCGACAGCGCCCGCCAGCGCCCCCGCCTCGGCAGTGCCGCCAAGGATCAGGAGATGCGGCGCGCTCATCCCGAGCCGGCTCCGGCGTGCGCGAGCAGGCTGCCGTCGCGGTCGATGACGACCACCTCGACCGCGGTTTTGCCGGAAAGCGTCGCCAGGGCCGCCGTGCGTGCGCGCGCAGCAACGGCAGCGGCGAGTGCCGTGCGCCTGTCGCCGGCGAGCGCCAGGATCTCGGCGGCGCCGGTGGCGTGCCGCGCTGCCGCAATGCTCTCCGCATCGGCGCCGAGTTCGGCCAGCATGGCGGCGAGCGCCGCGGGATCGACCCGGCTGCGCGCCGAATGCAGATCGCTGGCGCCGGCGGCCATCTTGGCGAGCTTGCCAAAGCCGCCGGCGATTGTCAGCCGCGGCACCGGATGAGAGCGCAGATATTTGAGCATCCCGCCGACAAAATCGCCCATGTCGATCAGCGCATGATCGGGCAGGTCATAGAGACACCGGGCCGCGCGCTCGGAGGTCGCGCCGGTCGCCGCGGCGATATGGTCGAGACCGGCGGCGCGGGCGATGTCGATGCCGCGATGGATCGCATGAACCCAGGCGGCGCAGGAATAGGGGACGACAATCCCGGTGGTGCCGAGCACCGACAGCCCGCCGACAATGCCGAGGCGGCCGTTCATCGTCTTCTCGGCGAGACGCGCCCCGCCGGGGATCGCGATCGTCACGACGAGATCGGGTGGCGGTGAGCCGTGGGCGGCGGCAACCTCGGCCAGGCTCTCGCGGATCATCGCGCGCGGCGCCGGATTGATCGCCGGCTCGCCGACCGCGAGCGCGAGGCCGGGGCGGGTGATGGTGCCGACCCCAGGGCCGGCGGCAAAGACGACGCCGGCGCCCGGTGCCGTGCGGGCGATCTCGGCGATGACGAGCGCGCCGTGCGTCACATCGGGATCGTCGCCGGCATCCTTGATGATGCCGGCGCGGGCGCGATCCGCATCGAGTTCCCGGAGGGCCAGCGCGAACCGCGCGCTCCC
>JBOHMF010000516.1:0-2959 GCA_050730055.1 Allostellaceae bacterium | reverse complement strand
GCGTTGCGGGCTGCGAGGTAAGCCTCGATGTCGCGCACCAGTTTGTTGACCGATCCGAAGCTGCCAGAGCGGATTACGTCGCCGGTGAGATCGGCGAAGAATCGTTCGACCAGATTGAGCCATGAGGACGAGGTTGGCGTGAAGTGCATTTTGAAGCGCGGATGCTTGTCGACCCAGGCGCGCACCTTGGGATGTTTGTGCGTAGCGTAATTGTCGGCGATCAGGTGCAGGTCGAGACCGCGCGGCGTCTGGCGATCGATCTGCTTGAGAAAGCGCAACCATTCGACATGCGTGTGGCTCGCCTCGGTGCGCGCGATCAATTCGCCGGTCGCGTGGGCGAGAGCCGCGAACAGCGTCGTGGTGCCGTGTCGTTTGTAGTCGTGCGTCATCGTGCGCGGATGCTTCCTGGCGAGGGGAAGGCTGAGTTGCGTGCGCTCCAGCGCCTGGCACTGGCTTTTCTCGTCGCAACACAAAACCAGCGCGTTCACCGGCGGATCGAGATAAAGTCCGATGACGTCCCAGAACTTCTCCTCGAACTTCGGATCGTTCGAAAGCTTGAACGTTTTCACCACATGCGGCTTGAGGTCGTTCTTCGACCACAGGCGCTGCACGGTGCTGGGCGAGACGCCCGCGTGACGGCCCATGCTGCGCACGCTCCAGCGGCTTCGGCCTTTCGGCGGACGCGTCGCCTCGGTCAGAACACGCGCGACCTTGCCGGCAGGAAGCGACGGCTTGCGGCCACGCCCCGGCTTGTCCTCGAGGCCATCCAGACCGCTCGTTTCGAACCGCTTCGACCACGTCGACACCCGCTTTGCCGTCGTGCCGAGGCGCTCGGCCACCGCCGTGACCGAAAGCCCCTCGATCCGAGCCAAGACCATCTCGGCCCGCTGGCGATCACGCACCGACACCGTCGAGCAGCGCACGCGCCGACGCAACTGTATCAATGCTTCCTTGTCCGCCAACAGTCGCTTGATCGGCCGCGCCATCCCATGTGATCCCCGTCCCAAATCAGCTGCGGCTAAATTATAGTCGTTATTTGAGAGACAGGACACTAGCCGCTCGGTGAGGCGACGATACACGGTCTCCCATCGATGCAGGGGCGTTTCCGTCTCCGAAACTTGCACTTCGCTTGTGGCAAAGCCGCCTCCAGCGCGGGCGCGCTCTTGAAGCCAGCGGGCAAAGAATGTCTTGCCACTGCCATATTCGCCACGAACCGCCTTGAAGCCCCCCCGGCCCAGGGCAACGGCTGCGAGGTCGGCGTCAATCGCAGTTTCGAATTTTTCCATCCCCACCGCGAACGCAGCGAGACCATCTCGCGGCACGGTTCCTCGGCGAAGCGCATCGAGTATCTCAGAGTCTGACTCGAATCGCCTCTGCAACGCGCCGTTGCATTGATTTGGCTTGAGAAGTCGCTCTTCGGGCGGGTCATGCCTGAGCCAGGCGGCGTGCCATCAGTTTGACACTGGCGATGTAGAGCCAGGTCACGGCACTTTCCACGGTTGCCTCGACATCCTTGGCCAGGCGCCGGTTGCGGTTCAACCAGGCGAACGTCCGTTCGACGACCCACCGCCGCGGCAGCAGGACAAAACCCTTGGCAGCGTCCGAACGCCTGATGATCTCGATGGTCCAGTCGCCGAGCTTTTCGAGAGCACCGCGCAGTTTGTCGCCGGCGTAGCCGGCATCGGCGAAGACATGGCGCAACCAGGGAAAGGCGTGACGGACACTCGCCAGCAGATCTGGTGCACCGTCGCGATCCTGCACATCCGCCGGATGAACCATCATCCCAACCGGCAGGCCGATGGTATCGGTGAGGATATGGCGCTTGCGGCCCTTGATCATCTTCTCGGCCGCATAGCCGCGCGGTCCACCAGACTCGGTCGTCTTGACTGACTGGCTGTCGATAACGCCGGCGCTGGGGCTTGCCTCGCGGCCGGCGGCCTCGCGCACCGCCATCAGCAGCACATGGTTGATGGTTTGCCATATCCGGTTGTCTCGCCAGGCATAGAAATACCGCTGTACGGTGGTGAATGGCGGGAAATCCCTGGGCAGCAGTCGCCATTGGCAGCCCGACTGGGCAATGTAGAAGATCGCGTTGACGACCTCCCGCAGGCTGGTCTCGCGCCTCCGACCGCGGTCCGCCGGTGGCGGCAGAAGCGGCTCGATCACCGCCCACTCCTGATCGGTGGTATTGCTTGCATAGCGCAGCCCATCGCGCTGATACTTGGGACGCGTGATTTCAGTCCAGGCCATGACGTGACTCCTCGGTGTCTTCGCAAACACGAGAGAATCGCAGCCGCTGAGATCACGCAACCCCGCTTTGCAATCACCCACAGCCGGCGGATACCGAGCTGCGCACGACCGGGTCTAATCAATTGAAGAGACTTTATTACTCATTGCTTTGTCGTTCCGGGTCAGCCTCTAAGGGAACGCCGACACTCGATCCACTCGGTTTGCGAGAAGCCGCGCGATAAAAAACTTCGCCTTCGACCCGCCGACCGGATGGTCGGGGTTCAGAAGGTACTCCTGTATCTTCTTCTCCTCCACGAAGGCCCGATCGGAAAACGGCAGCTGCGCCCCCGGCCCGTCGTCGGGCTGCATCAGGTGATGCGCTCGATTTGTCCAGCCTTAAGGGTCACAACTTCGGGGCCACCGGGCAGTTCCGGGATCTCCACCGCGTACGCCGCCCCGTCGCCGTAAATGCCAACAACCACCCCGGCGGTGTCTTTGGCGATGTGGTAGCCCTCCGCATCGACATCGCCCGTGACGCGGACCGGTTCGTGTTCGTGGATTGCCCTGGGACCGCCGTTTCCGGCACGTGCGCTGCCCGCCCCGGCAACCGAGTCCTGGTACCATCGGAACATCTCGGAGAAGAAGAACTTCCCAAAACCCGGGTCGGTCTCCGTCTTCGACATGAAGCTCAGGAATGCGTCGGCATTGCTGAGGAAGGCATCCTTGATGC
>JBOHMF010000515.1:0-2966 GCA_050730055.1 Allostellaceae bacterium | reverse complement strand
CGGAGCATTTGTGGGGCGCGCAGACGCAGCGCGCGATCGAGAATTTTGCGATCGGCCGTCCCCGTTTTGGCTGGGGGCGTCCGGTCATTCGCGCGTTCGGCATTCTGAAAAGGAGCGCGGCCCTGGCCAACCGGGAACTCGGCACGCTCGACGGCGAGAAAGCCGATCTGATCGCGCGCGCCGCGGAAGAGGTCATCGCCGGCGCGCTCGACGGCGAGTTCCCGCTGACCGCCTTTCAGACCGGCTCGGGCACCCAGACCAACATGAACGCCAACGAGGTCATCGCCAACCGGGCGATCCAATTGGCCGGCGGCGTGGTCGGGTCAAAGGTGCCGATCCATCCCAACGACGATGTCAACCGCAGCCAGTCGTCAAACGACACCTTTCCGACGGTCATGCACATCGCCGCCGCGGCGGAGATCGAGGACCGGCTGGTGCCGGCGGTGCGGCGGCTCTCCGAGACGTTTCACGCCAAGGCGCGGGCCTATGCCGGTATCGTCATGATCGGCCGCACGCATCTGCAGGATGCGACCCCCGTGACTCTGGGTCAGGTGATCTCCGGCTGGGCGGCCCAGCTCGATCAAGCGCTCACCACCCTGGCCGAAGCGGTCAAGGGCCTCTTGCCGCTGGCGATCGGCGGGACCGCGGTAGGCACCGGCCTCAACGCGCCCGCGCGCTTTGGCGAGGCCGCCGCCCGGCACATCGCCCGCACCACCGGGAAGCCGTTTGTCTCCGCCGAGAACAAGTTTGCCGCCCTGTCCGCGCACGATGCGATGGTCAACGCCAGCGCGGCGATGCGCACCCTGGCGGGGGCGCTTCTCAAGATCGCCAATGATGTCCGCCTCTACGCCTGCGGGCCGCGCGCCGGGCTTGCCGAGCTGGTGATCCCGGAGAACGAGCCCGGCTCCTCGATCATGCCGGGCAAGGTCAACCCGACCCAATGCGAGGCGTTGACCATGGTCGCGGTCGAGGTCTTTGGCAACGATCACGCCGTCGCCTTTGCCGGCTCGCAAGGCAATTTCCAGCTCAACGTCTACAAGCCGATCATTCTCTACAACGTGCTCGAATCGGCGGACCTCCTGGCCGCGGCGTGCCTGTCGTTTGAGGCGCATTGCGCCCGCGGCATCGCGCCGAACGAGGCGCGCATCCGCGAACATCTGGAAAACTCGCTGATGCTGGTGACTGCGCTCGCCCCGCACATCGGTTACGAAAAGGCGGCCGAGATCGCGCTAAAGGCGCATCGCGAGGGGTCGAGCCTGAAGGCGGCGGCGCTCGCGCTCGGTTATGTCTCGGCGGAAGAGTTCGCCACCTGGGTCAAGCCGCGGGACATGGTCCACCCGCAGGGCGCCGCACCGGCGGCAGAGCCGCGATAGACCGCCGGCGGATATGCCCGGGGTTGCGCTGCTCGCCTTTGTCGCGGGCTGCACCGACGCCCTCGGTTATCTGCGCTTTCGCACCTTTGCCGGACTGATGACCGGCAACACCGTGTTTCTCGGCCTTGCCCTGTTTGACCACGCTCCGGCCGGACCGGTGCTCTACATCGCCGTCATTGCTGCGTTCTGCCTCGGCGTCGTGCTGGCGCGGCTGGCCTTGCGGCTCGGTGCCACCCCGCGCCCGGTGCTGATCCTGACGATCCTGATTCTGATCGGTGTCAATTTCAGCTTCAGCCCCTGGGCCCCGGTGATGCTGGCCTTTGGGATGGGGGCGCAGAACGCGGCGACGACGCGGGTGGCCGGGGTCACACTCAACACCGTGTTTCTGACCGGCGATTTGCAGAAGCTGATGAGCGACATCGTCCTCCGGCTGTTCCCTTCCGTAAAGCGCGACCGCCCGGCGTCGCGGGAGCTCGGGGCGCTGGTGCTGGTCTGGGCGAGCTATGTCGGGGGCGCGGCGCTTGGCGCGTTGCTGACTCATCGGCTGGCGCAGCCTTTTCTGGTCCCGGCCGGACTTCTGCTGCTGTTCTTGCTATATGAGACCGTGGCAAGGCGCGCCGATCGCTGAGCGCTGCCCCCGGATCAGGGCGCAACCGAAAGGAGATCCGATGGCCGGGTTGTATTTTGAGGATTTCGCCGAGGGGCAGGTGTTCGACCACGCCCCGGGCCGCACCGTCAGCGAGATGGACAACGTGCTGTTCAGCGCGCTGACGATGAACCCGCAACCGCTCCATCTCGACGCAGAGTTCGCCCGCGCGACCGAATTTGGCCAGCGCCTTGTCAACAGCCTGTTCACGCTGGGCCTTGTCATTGGTCTCAGCGTCGGCGACACGACGCTCGGCACGACCATCGCCAATCTCGGGATGAGCGAGGTGCGTTTCCCAAAGCCGGTGTTCCACGGCGATACCCTGCACGCCCGCACGATCGTGCGCGGCAAGCGGGCGAGCCGCTCGCGCCCGGCCGCCGGCATCGTCGTGTTCGAGCACCAGGGCTTGAACCAGCGCGGCGAGATCGTGGCGATCTGCCGGCGCGCCGGTCTGATGAAGCGCCGCGGCGCGGAGAATTGAGATGCGCTCGCTGCTGTTTGTCCCCGCCAACAGCGAGAGAAAACTGGCGCGTGCTCCTTCCTCCGGCGCCGACGCGCTGATCCTCGATCTCGAAGATTCGGTGGCGCCGCAGAACCGCGATCGCGCGCGCACCCTTGCCCGCGGTTTTCTCGCACAGTCCTCCGGCGATCGGCTGCGCCGTTATGTCCGCATCAACGCGCTCAACAGCGGGGCCGCGCTCGACGATCTCGCGGCGGTGATGCCGGGCCGGCCCGACGGCATCCTGTTGCCAAAATGCGTGCCCGCGGATTTGCGCACCCTCGATCACTATCTCTCGGCCTTTGAAGCGGCTCACGGCATCGCCCCGGGGCAGACGCGGGTTGTCGCCATCGCCACCGAGACGCCGGCGGCGATGTTTGCGCTCGGCGGTTATGCCGGCGTCTCGGCGCGGCTCGAAGCCCTCACCTGGGGCGCCGATGATCTCGCC
>JBOHMF010000514.1:0-2969 GCA_050730055.1 Allostellaceae bacterium | reverse complement strand
AGGTGCCATCGAGCGAGGCGGTTTGCAGCGCCGGCTTCTTCGTCGTGGGCAGCGCACTGCCGGCGACCGCGATCACCCGGCCGGGGATCGTGCCATAGGTCCCATAGGGGAAGGCATCGACCTTGATCTCGACCGGCGTGCCTTTGCGGACAAAACCGACATCGGTATTCGGCAGGTAGGCCTGGATTTCCAGCGGCAGACCTTGCGGGACGATTTGCAGAAGCTGCTGGCCGGGCTTGACCACCTGCCCGATCGTCGTCACCGCGGAAGCCTCGACCGTGCCCGCGACCGGCGCCCGCAAATTGGTATCGGCGAGGGCTTGATCAGCCTTTGCCAGTTGCTGTTTCAGGTCATCGACCTGATGCGCGGCGTCGGCGAGCGACTGGGTGCCGGCGGCGATAAAGCTTTCGCGCGTCTTGGCGATTTCGCTGTCGATGACCGGGATCGCGGCCTTGGCGTTGGCGAGCTGGCCTTCGAGCTTGGCGAGATCGGTCTGCGCCTCTTTGAGGGTGGCGAGTACGGTGAGGAGATCGGCCTGGCTGTTCCAGCCTTCCTTGGCAAGCTGGGTGTGCATCGCCACGGTTTCCGACAGCACCGCGATCAGCTTGTTCTGCGCAGCGACATTGGCCGCGAACTTGTCCTTTGCGCTCTCCTTTTCGGCGCGCTGAGCATTGAGATCGGCGAGGGTGGCGGCAAGGCGGGACAGATCGGCGCGCAGGACGCGCTCCTCGCGCTGCCGCACGGTCTGCGGGATGTCGGCGCTCCAGGCGATCGCCGGAGCGGTCGCGATCGGCGCTCCCGATGTGACGCTTGCCGATCTGGCCCCTGCCGATTTGGCGCCTAATTGGGCCGCCGCGATCTCGGCCTGCCAGCGCGCGATATCGCCGCGGCCGTCGGCGAGCTTCTGAACGATCGTCGCACGCGTGGCGAGGGCATCGGTCGGATCGAGTTCAACCAGCACCTCGCCCTTCTCGACGTGCTGTCCGTCCCTGACCCGGATCGCGCTGACCTGCCCGGTTTCGCGCGGCTCGATGACCTTGCTGCGGCCGGTCTCCTGGATCCGCCCGGGTGCCTCGGCATAGACCGCCAGCCGGCCGAAATACGACCACAGAAACGCCGTGATCAGCAGCGCGCAAACCGCTCCGAGCGCGACCCTGGGCAGCGGCGAGCGGGGAGTTTCGAGGATCTGCAGCGCGGCCGGCGAGAACTGCCGGTCGGCCCCGGCGCGGGGCCGCGTCGGCGGCGCGGGCTCTGCGGGGATCGCCGGCTCGGTCTGCCGGCGGATCGTGATCTTCCCCTTGCGGCCGCCCGGCCGCGCCAGCACAAAGACCTGGGCCTGCTTCATTCCCCGATCAGTCCGGTTCACCGCCCGAGGGCGCGGGACGATCCGCGGGTGCGCGCGGCGGGGCGCGATCGAGACTGGCTTCATGCGCCATCGCGCGCTCGACGACATCAATCAGATGCTGCAACCCGATGAAGTCGCCGGCCGTTTCCCGCCGGACCTCGGGATCGGTGAAGGCTTCGACAACCATCTGCCGCCGCTCCTCGACCAGTTCGTCGCGCAAACGCCTCAGGTTCTCGATATGCTCTCTGGCCATCGCCTGCTTCCGCTTCGATCGCACGGCGCAACGCCGCGCGCTAACCGTCCTGTCGCATCACGCCCCGGCCACCGGCGCCGGGCGCCCCATCGGCATCCGCATGCCGGGATAGGGAGGCGTGCGGCGCCGAACCCCTTCGGGAAGCAGGACCGCGACATTGCGCGGGTTCGCCGCCGGCCGACGCCAGAAATTGCGTCCGCTGAACCGCTCGAACAGATCCGGCGGCAAAAGCGTCGGCCGCTCGACAAAGCCGACCTTGCGGCCGATCGCGTGCAGCCCTGGCACCCCGAGTTGCGCATCGACCTCGCCGCCATCCTCGTAGGTCACATTGTCAAAATCGTGCGTGAAGGCGGGAAGATCGAGGGCCTCATATATAAAATCGATGGCGCGCTTGGGATTGCGGGTCAGCGCCTCGTAATCAACGACGAGCAGCCGCCTCGCGTGCTCGCCGTAGAAGGCTTCCTGCACGGCGTTCCAGGGAAAGCCGACGGTCCCCATCGGCGCGGCCAGCGCGTTTATCCGGGTATAGATCGTGCTCGCATCGCGCGGCTGGAACATGCGCGAGGTGACGAGCGGGTTGCGGCGCAGGATGCGCTCGAACGAGTCCATGATCCAGGCCAGTTCCCGGATGCAGACGATGATCCGCGCCTCTGGAAACAATCGGGCGATCGCCGCCATCCTGGCGCACCACAGCCGCCCGGTGTCAAAAACCAGCCTGGTCGGATGGATATCCTTGTAATAGCTGTCGAACAGGCCGCGCAGAATGTTTTCGCGCTGCTCCTGGGTGAGGAACACCGAAAACTCGTTCTGCGGCCCCATCGCGCCGAGCAACCTCTGGAACAGCGGACCGACCGGACTCGACATGCCGGCGTGAAGCTTCGGGTTCTGCCGCAGGATCGCCGCAAGCAGGGTCGAACCGGAGCGCGGCAGGCCGGAGATGAAGTGAAGCCCGTTATCCATCGGGTGCTCTCGTAGCGCGAAGCGCTCCGGAAGAAAAGCCGCCGCACCAGCGGGAAACGGGCCGGCGGGAAACGGGCCGGCGGGAAACCTCTCGGCCAGCGGCGATCAACGCACAGCTGGGATGAGCAAGGCAACGCCGGCCCATGCGACCGGCCTTGAGGCGCCGTTGGACGGCGCCTCCCGGCATGGTCTTCCCTTTTGGAAGTTGCTCGGGATGAAAAGCAGAGGCGGACACGCAGGCTCGGCGCCGGGAGGAGGGTGGCGCCGAGTCTGGATTTGCAGCTTCGGTCCGGGAGATATGCGCGCCCTAGCCTGCCGTATAGGTGCCGCCGCCCGTAGTCCCGGTCGTGCCACCCGTATACCCGCCGGTCGTGCCACCCGTATACCCGCCGGTCGTGCCACCCGTATACC
>JBOHMF010000513.1:0-2973 GCA_050730055.1 Allostellaceae bacterium | reverse complement strand
CATCATCTCGCGCACAAGACCTTCACCGGCCCCGAAGACCTGACCCACGCCATCCATGAGGCCGTCATGGCACGCAATACCGAACGCCGTCACAATCTGTTGGCCTTCCCGCGAAGGGCTGCTTAGGAGCGGTGCCGGTTCCAATCGCGGGCGATATCGAGGACCCGATAGGGATCGACACCGCGGCGCAAGAGTCGGCGCACCGCGGTGCAGCACCACCGGCAGCCAATGCGGCGTCTTGTGGGCGCGCCTCTGGCGGGCGACGGGAATCCACGGGATGATGCCGTCAGCGAGATAGGTGAAGAGGGTCGCCGGTGCGAGATGGCATTCGCCGGCGCCGACGAGCGCGGTCAAGGCTTCCGCCGCCTCGGAACTGATCCGGGGCCACAGGACGATGTTCGCGTAATCGCCCTGGAAAGTGAGCGCGTCGTTGCCGGCGAAACCTTCGATCCTCGACAATTCGGCAAAGCTGGTGTTATTCTGCCCGAGCGCCGCGCGGATGCTCGCCGTCAGGATCTCGATCGGGTTGGTCTGGCAGTCCATTTCTCGGTTCCGTGGTCTTGTCGATGCCGAGCTTTAGCCGCGCGGCGCTTTCTGTCACGGTCGAACCGACCGAATTCAATTCCGTCGCGTTTCATTTATGGGAATGAGTTCGCACCGACCGCGCAAATCTTTAATCATGCGGTCGAAATCCACCAATTCTTGCCAGAGATTTTCGGCAAGGTGCCGCTCTATTGTGCGCTGTTCCGGGGGATCGACGAAAATCCGCGCGAGAAAAGCGCCGATCTCGGCAACCAGAATCGAAGTTTTTTCAGGCAACCCGAACTGAAAGACGCGGCGAAACGCCTGGCGCCGCACTGTGGGCCAATCGTGCACCGGCGTCCGGCCGGTCGGATCGTGACCGGAGCCGGCGGGGGCGCCGCTTCGGGTCCGGGTGGCGCTGGCGGCCGGGCCCGACCCTGCTCGATCAGCCTTTCGATATCCCGCTCCGACACGTAGCAGCTCGGCCAGATCGTTTCGCTGCTCAGGGTGATCTCTTCGTCCATAGCGTGCAGGAGCAAATAGGACATGCCGGGAATCCGCATCTCGCTTTTGGTGAAATCGAGATCGGCGAGCAGATCGACGCCGGCGATCAGAACCAGGTTGCCGCCGGACCAGCGAATGGCCTCGACCTGGCCCGATTGCACGGCGCGGGCGACGATCCCGCGCCCGCGCTCGATCGTCACCTGGCGGCCGTCGCTAAGGCGTTGCGCCGCCTCGCCGAGCGTCAGATAGCCCGGCGGCGCATCCTGCGCGCTCATTTTCAGGTCGTCTCCGGCGGCTCGCCGCGCCTGGCGGCTTCCACCAAGTCCGGCGCAATCGCGGCCAGCTCCTCGCCGGTAAACGCTTCCTCGCGGTGCCGGGCATCATGCTCGCGGAGCAGCGCAAGGTCGTGTTGTCGGCTGCGCTCGATTGCGCCTTCTAAGGCCGCGACGATCTCGCGATCCGAGAGCTCCGGGTAGATGCTCCGGATATGTTCGACGATGAGCGCGCAAGACGCCGCGCCGCGGGCTTCACATTCGGCGATGATCTCATCAATGCTGCGCCGCCGCATCACGCCGCCTCCGGCGGCTCGCAGCCGCCGCGCCGCCGCCCGCGCGGACCGCGGCGGATCGGCGGGTGCTTTTCTTTGGGATTCGCGCCGTGCTCGGCCAACCTCAGCAGCGACGACACCTTCAGATAGATCCGGGCGCCGATCTTCACCGCCTCGATCCGGCCTTCCTTGATGAGCCGGTAAAGCGTCGTCGTCTTTATGCCGAGGGCTTCTTCGCCCTCGCGCGCCGTGCACAGCGGACGTTCGGAAAAGGGTATAGGCATCTACGCACCTCCGTAGCGGGTTGACCCCGACAACAAAGGCGCCGAACCTCATCCGCACCAGTCACAAATCGATCACAGGTGCCGCTTGCCGTTTTTCGATTTCGAGTGGCCCGTTGACCAATCCGGCTACGAGTGGACCGAGCGGCCGGAGCGCTCATATGTACCCACTGTCCTTTCAAGCCCGCGGATATCCTCGGGAATTGCCACCGTCACCAGACCGGCCGATTGGATATTCCGTCCTCGCGGCGGCCGGCTGCGGTATCGACGGCCGCTCGCCGTGGCGCCGCACTTGTTTCGTGAGTTTGCCGCTTGCTCAAATCGGGAGGCGATCGGCCGGTTCATCGATGAGTGGGGGATGCTCGATGGCGAAGAGTTTGGATACTTGAGCGGCTATCTTGCGCGCGCTCGGAACCTCCAGATCATGCTCTTTGCGCTGAGCGAAACATTGGGTCGAAATTATGCCGGGCCGCTGCTGGACTATATCGGCAGCCCGCGATTTCATGCTTCCATCAAGGATTACCAGACATCGCCCCCGGAGATGTTTTTGTCTCCGGTTGATCTCTACAATGCCATGCTATGGCAATTGCGACAGACAGCCACGGAGCGAGTGGAGATCAGGCAGTGCAAAAACTGCGGCAATCCGATTTTCGTTGGCGAGGGTCATCGCGATGCGCGGACGGAATTCTGCGGTCATCGCCGCGTCGTCGCCTGGGGACGACGGCAGCGCCGCGCTGATGTGACAGCAAAGGAACATCACGTCTCAGAGGGTCTGTGAGCCTCGCCGGCGCCCATAACGTAATCCGAATCGCGGCAGCCGGCCGCGCGCAACAGCGCCGTGAGGGGACGGTAGAGGCTTGCCATTCAGGCCGCGAGGTGCGCTCGGCCGCGCCGCTCCGCCGTGACGGTGATATCGACGGATTGGTCCGGCGTGGCCGCGCCATTGTCCCGCAACAGCTCCGGCGCCAAGGCCAGAACCGTTTCAACCAGCTCATCAAAGGTTGCCGCCTGACAGGTGAGGCCGGGGATGTCTTCCCCGTCGGTCCACCAGCTCCTCGACTCCTCATCCCAGTGGGCGCGCACCGTATAAGCGGCATTTGCCATCGCTTCCTCCATCAG
>JBOHMF010000512.1:0-2987 GCA_050730055.1 Allostellaceae bacterium | reverse complement strand
GCGACGACGTGAGCGTTCTCGCCGGCATCGCCAAAGACATGCACCGAGAGGTGTCCGACCGCGCTCGCCACGCGCGCGCAATAGAGATCGAGCATTGCGAGATCGGGCGCCTGGATGTCGGTGCCGGCGTCCATCTCCATGCCGTCGATGATCGCGAGAAAGTCCTCGCGGCGCAGGCCGTACTGCGCCACGGCCGGCTGCAACGCGCGCGCTACCGGGCGGCGCGGGAGGCCGGCGTAGAGCGCCGCGATCTCCTCGCGCCACGCCGCCAGCGCGGCGAGCTTTGCGGCGGCGGGCCGCTCGTCGTCGGCGATGTCGTCAACCTCGCGGCAGAAGGCGTAGATCGCGTACATCCCGTCCCGCCGCGCCCGCGGCAGGAGGCGCATGGCCCAGTAGAACGAGGTCCCCGCCGCCGCGACGTGGTCGCGGATTGCGCGGCGCAGCGCTGCCTCGTCCGGCCCGCGATCGAGGAGATCGGATGCCACGCCGCTCATGCCGCACGGCCTCCCAATGCGCCCTGCAAAAACGCAGCGAGAAAGTCCGGTTTTGTGAGAGCGACCCGTCCGGCCAGCGGGTCGCCGCGGCGCAGGCGCCGCAGGAGCCGCGCCGCGAGAGCGACGATGACCGCCGATTCCCGGCGCAGTCCCGGTGCGGCGACCCGCGGCGGCAGACCGCGCGCGGTCTCGATCAGCGCCCCGGTGCTCTCCAGCACCCGGTCGAGCACTCGACGCAAGCGGGGGCTTGCTGCCGGCGCGGTGAGGGCCTCGACGCCGATCCCCTCCGTCGCGAGCCACTCTGTCGGCAGATAGACCCGATCGAGCCGGCGATAGTCGGCGGCGCAATCCTGCAGGTGGTTGAGCACCTGCAGGGCCGCGCACAGCGCATCCGAGGCCGGCCACGCGGCGCGGCTCTCGCCGTGCAGATCCAGGAGTTGACGCCCGACCGGGGCGGCCGAATAGCGGCAATACTCCATCAGCTCGTCCCAGTCGCGATAGCGCAGCTTGACGGCGTCCAGGCGGAAGGCGTGCAGGACATCATGGCAGTGCTCGGCGGGGGTTCCGGTCATGGCGAGGCTCTCGCGCATCGCCGCGGCGGCCGGCGAATCGTCCCCCGGCGCCCCGTCAAGGATCGCCGCCATGCGGTCGAGCCGGCGGATCTTGTCGTTGGCCGCGAGCCCGGGATTGTCGGCGATATCGTCGGCGTTGCGGGCAAAGCGGTAGAAGGCATGCACATGGGGGCGCAGGTCGCGGCGGATCAGCCACGAGCCGACCGGGAAATTCTCGCCCCTGCGCCCCTTCCCCGAGGGTGTTTCGATCGCCGCCGGCAGCCCTGCGGCGCCCGGCTCGCGCGGATAGGCCGCGGCTTTCATGCGAGATACCCGTTGGCCTTGAACCAGGCGACGGCGTCGGCGATCGCCTCGTGCGCCGGCCGCGCGCGATAACCCAGTTCCCGCATCGCCTTCTTCGACGTGAAATACATCGTCTTGCGCGACATGCGCACACCGTCGCGCGTGACAAAAGGTTCGCGGCCCGTCGCCCGCGCCGCCGCCTCGGCCACAAGCGCGGCCGGAAAGGCCATGGCATAGGGCACCCTGAAGCGGGGTGGACGCCGGCCGACCAGGCGGGCGACATCGGCGAGGATCGCGGCCAGCGTCATGTTCTCTCCTCCAAGAATATAACGCTCGCCACAGCGGCCCATTTCCACCGCAGCGAGATGGCCCGCCGCGACATCCTCGACATGCACGATGTTGAGGCCGGTATCGACAAAACCCGGCACGTGGCCGCGCGCCGCCTCGACGATCAGCCGCCCGGTCGGTGTCGGCTTCAGATCGCGCGGTCCCACCGGCGTCGAGGGGTTGACGATCACCGCCGGCAGACCGCGCTCGGCAACGAGCGCGCGCACGATCGCCTCGGCCTGGAATTTCGAGCGCTTGTAGGGGCCGATCATGTCCTCTTCCCGGCTCGGCGTCGCCTCGTCGGCAATCCCGCCGGAGACAAGACCCAAGGTGGCGACGCTGCTGGTGTAAACGATGCGTTCGACGCCGGCCGCAAGCGCGGCCTGCATCAGTTCGCGCGTGCCGGCGACATTGGCCGCAAACATCGGCGCGGGGTCTGGCACCCACAGCCGGTAATCGGCGGCGACGTGAAACAGGTAGCGAACGCCGGCGACGGCGCGGGCCAGCGAGGGCGCATCGGCCAGATCACCCTCGGTGACGGCGACCGGGAGATCGGCCAGATTGCGGCGGTCGCCGCGCGGCCGCGCGAGAACCCGCACGGGGTGGCCGGCGCGCACCAGGACCCGCGCCACCGCCGATCCGACGAACCCGGTGGCTCCGGTCACAAGACATTCGCCCGGAGCGAGAGACATGGTCCACGACGTTTTGGAAATCCGCTCCCGATCCGAGCGTCCTAACCCGAATTTCGCCGGCTGTCTCGCGAAATCCGAGCGAATCGCGGCCACCGGCACAGCGTCCGGTTTTGTCCACGGACGGGAGGGGCGCCACCGCCCGCCGCGTTAACGCAGCGAATCGAGCTTTTGTTGCACGACCCTGCGCTTGCCGCTCCCGGCCGGCAGTTCGGCGACAAGCGCGGTCCAGTATTGCGCCGCGGCAAAACGGTCGCCGCGCCCGCTGGCGGCCAGGCCCAGATACCACAGCGCATCCGGCTCCTTCGCATCGAGCGCATTGATGCGGCCGGCAACCGCGACCAGTTCGGGACTGGGCTGACCGTCCTTGAGACCGGCGGCGAGCGCGGCGAGATAGGGTTTCAGCAGCGTGAGATTGCCGGGGACCCGCTGATTGGCCTCTTTCAGCGCGGCGAGCGCGTCAGCATCGCGCCCGAGCACGCGATAGGAGCGGGCGAGCATCAGCCAGCCCGCGACATCGCCGGGGTCGCGCTTGAGCCGGGCGGCAAGGCTCGCCACCATCGCCGCCGGGTTTGCCGGAGGCACCGCCGGCGCCGCGACAGCCGCCGCCGCAGCCGGGGGAG
>JBOHMF010000511.1:0-2997 GCA_050730055.1 Allostellaceae bacterium | reverse complement strand
GCTATGTGCTGCCGCAATTCGCCCCGATCTTTGCCCAGGCCGGGGCGCAGTTGCCGCCCGAGACGCAGGCCCTCCTGGCGCTCGGGTCGGCCTGCGCCACGGCTGGGCCGTGGCTTCTGCTCGGCCTTCTCGCAGCCGGTATCGCCGCCCGCCAGATGCTCGCGCGTCCGGCCACCCGGCTGCGCTATGACCGGATGCTGCTGATGCTGCCGATCATCGGTCCGCTCTTGCGCGAAACGGTGGCGGCGCGGCTGACCCGGACGCTCGGCGGTCTGCTGCAGAACGGGGTGCCGCTGATCCCGGCGCTCGGCATCGCCGAAGAGGCGCTCGGCAACCGCGCCGCCGCGGCCGCGGTCGGAACGGCGGCGCTGGCCGCCAAGGGCGGCGCCGGTCTCGCCCGGCCCTTGAAGGAGGCCGGGCTGTTCCCCGCGCGCACGATCCACCTTCTGCAACTCGGTGAGGAAGCCGCGCAACTGGCAACGATGGCGCTCAAAGCCGCCGACATCCACGAAGAGCAGGCGCGGCTGATGATGCAGCGCCTCGTCGCGCTCGCTGTGCCGACCATCACCATCGTCATGGGTCTTGCCGTTGCCGGCATCGTTACGACGCTGTTCACGGCGATGCTGAGCCTCAACGATCTTGTCCACTGACCCCGCCTTGCGCCCGCGACAATCGGCGCCGTGCCGGATGTGCGGGTTCACGCTGATCGAACTGATCGTCGTGCTGGCGATCATCGGTCTGGTGCTGGGCCTTTTCGCCGCCTATCGCCCGCCGTGGAGCGCGGCGCTCAGTCTCAAAGGCACGGCCGCGGAATTGGCGGAAGCGTTGCGTCTGGCGCGGGCCGAGGCGATCGGGCGCGACCGGCCCGTCGAATTCGCCCTTGATCTGGCACAGCACCGCTATCGGGTCGGCGATGCGCCGGCGCGCGCATTGCCGCCGCACCTCGCGATCCGCCTGCTGACCATTACCCTTGAGCGGCGCGGCCCCGAGGGCGGCGCCATCCGCTTCAACCCCGACGGCAGCTCGACCGGAGGCCGGATCGCGCTTTCGAGCGGCACGCGGACGATCGCCGTCGGGGTCGATTGGCTGACCGGGAGGGTCACGGTTGCCGCGATGCGCTGATCGCCCCGCTCCTTCAGCCCTCCGGCGCGCGCGGAAGCAGCAGGTGGGGGCGCACGGTTTTACGCTGCTCGAAGTGCTGGTAGCGCTGGCGATCGCCGCGCTGGCTCTGGTCGCGCTGTTTTCGGCGGGCAGTTCCGGTCTGTTTGCCAGCGACAGGGCGACGCGGGCCGAGGTGGCGCTGGAGCGCGCCCAGTCGCACCTCGCCGCGGTCGGGCGGGATGCCGCCCTCCTGCCGGCAAACGCTTCCGGTGACGATGGCGGCGGGTATCGCTGGCATCTCGCCGTGCGCCCGCTGGAGAGCCGCAGGGTGTCTCCCGGCAACGGGGTATTCGGGCCAGCCACGACCGCCACGCTTTACCAGATCACAGTCGCCGTCTCGTGGCGCCAGGGCGGGCACGAGCGCCGCGTCGTCCTGCGCACCCTGCGCCTCGCCGCAGCGGGCAGCCCGTGACCGGGTCGGCCGCACACCGCCGCGAAGGCGGCTTCACGCTGCTCGAAATCCTGGTCGCGCTCGTCGTGCTCGGTCTTCTGACGGTCGGTCTCGCCCAGGGGACGCGCACCGGCCTCGCGATGTGGCACGCCCAGGCGCGCCAACTCGACCGGGTGGCAAACCTCGACGCCATCGAGCGGCTGCTGCGCACGCTCCTGTCCTCGATGCCGCCGCCGCTCGCGGCCCGCTTTATCGGCGATTCCACCGCCGCGCAGGGGATCACGGGCAGCGCCGACCGCCTGTCGTTCACCGGCGAATTGCCGACCGGTCTCGGCACCACGCGGCGCGCGCGCATGACCCTCGCGGTGGAGGAGGGGCGGCTCATGCTGATCTGGACCCCCGACCCCCATGAGGTTCGCGCCGGACCGGCGCCAGCGCCAACCCGGACCGTGCTGGTGAGCGGGGTCGCGCGGCTTGCGCTCGCCTACTGGGGACGGCTGATCCCAAACCGGCCGCCGGCCTGGCAGAGTGCATGGAAGGGAGGAACCTTCCCCCAGTTGATTCGCGTGCGCCTTGTCTTTGCCAAGGGCGACCCGCGGCGGTGGCCGGATCTGATTGTCGCCGCGCAATTTTGAGCCTCCACATCTGCCTTTTTCGGGCCACAATCGGGCACTCACCTTGCGCGCGCCGGCCGGCGCCGTTTCCCGCCGGCGCCGCGTTCGGGGGACAAGGCCCGCAGGGCCGGAATTGGCTTTTCGTCAAGGCATGGTGCGTGACTTTCTGAAGTGGTGGGTCGGCCAGCTTGCCGCGCTGCTGCCGGCGGTATTGCGCCGCTCGGCTGCCGTTTCCGGCGACGCGATGGTGGTGATCCCGCCGACGCCGCTCGGCCGCGGGGTCGAGGCGGTCACGGTCGGGCTGCGCCGCAACGGCAAGGAAACGCCACTCGGCCGCTTTGGGCTTTCCCCCGCCGCGCTGAAGGGGCTACCGCGCCCGCCTGGGGGGGCTTGCGTGCTGCGCCTCGGGGGAGGCGACATTCTCGCCAAGACGCTGAGCCTGCCGCTCGCCGCGCAAGCCGAACTGCCCCAGGTGCTCGCCTTTGAAATGGACCGGGAGACCCCGTTCACGGCCGAGGAGATCTATTGGAACCATGGCATTCAGGCGATTGAGCGGGACAGCGGCCAGATGTCGGTGCGTCTCTTACTGGTGCCAAAGGCGAATCTGGCGCCGCTGCTCGCCGCGCTCGCCGCGGCCGGGATTGTGCCGCAGCGGGTTGAGATCGCCGACGGTCCGGACCGCGGCGCCTATCTGCCGCTCGACGGCAATGGCGGCCGCCTGTCGCGGGCCTCGCGCCGGCTGGTGCGGCCGCTCGCGGCGTGCGCCCTGCTGCTGGCGCTCGCCGCCGTGGCGACACCGTTTGTCCGCCAGTCGCTGACCCTCTCTTCCCT
>JBOHMF010000510.1:0-3005 GCA_050730055.1 Allostellaceae bacterium | reverse complement strand
CCGCCGCCGTGGCGGCGGCCGGACAGCGCCGCCAGAGCCGCGGACACCACGGCATAAGGGGTCGCGCCGGTCGAGGCGACGCAACGCGCGACAAAGGTCGAGGCGTTCAATTCGTGATCGGCAATCAGGACAAGAGCGCGGCGCAGCAGATCGGCCCCGGTCTCGCCGACACTCCAGACGGCGGCAAGCCGGCGGTGGACGGGCAGGTCCGGCGTCGCGTCACCGACGGTCACGGCGACAAGGTCGCGCAGGATGTGGCCGCCGGTACGGGCGACCCCGGCGCGCGACAGATCGAGCGCGAAGAGATCCGCTCCGGCGCGCGCGGCGAGCCGGATCTGGCAACGCTCGATCAACCCGAGCCGTTCTTCGTCCTCACACCCCTCACCCTCCCGCACCTTCGGTGCGGGTCTCTCCCTCTCCCCGCTTGCGGGGAGAGGGCTGAGGTGAGGGGCTTCCCGCCACAACAGCGCCGCCACCTCTTCCAGCGTCGCCGTCTCGGCGAGGTGGATTGCGTCCTCGCCGCGATAATAGAGACGACCCTCTTCGATCAGCGAAATCGCCGAGACAATGACCGGCATCAGCGCCTCGGACCCTGCGCCGGGCAGCGGAGGCCGCGCTCGGTTCTTCAAGGCTTCGACATCCTGCGCGCGGTAGCGCCGCGCCCGCGCCCCGGGGACGCGCACCGAGCGCAAGCGGCCGCGGCTGACATAAGCATAGAGGGTATCAAGCTTGATGCCGAGCCGATCGGCGGCCTGTCGGGCAGTCAGCAACATCGGGTGACATATAAGTCGATCACAGAATCAAGGTTGACATACACCTGATCGTGCCATCCAGTAAAGCCCTCGGTGATTGAAAAAGGCTCCCCTCATGGCAAAACGCATCGACGCGGCGGCGCTGCCGGCGATGGTCGGCACGCTTTACCCGCCGCCTTTTGACCAGCCGTGCCGGGCGCGGGCGCGCACAAGGCTCGGCGATGCCGCCGGGCTGACGCAGTTTGGCGTCAACCTGCTGCGCCTGCCGCCGGGCGCGTGGTCGAGCCAGCGCCACTGGCATACCGCAGGCGACGAGTTTGTCTATGTCCTCTCGGGCGCGGTCGTGCTCGTCACCAACGACGGCGAGGAGACCCTGCGCGCCGGCGACGCCGCCGGCTTCAAGGCGAATGACCCGAGTGGGCACTGCTTGCAGAACCGCGCGGACGGCGAGGCGTTGGTGCTGGAAATCGGCAGCCGCCTCGCCGAGGATGTCGGCCATTACTCCGACATCGACATGATGGCGCCGGCCGGCGGCAAGCCCGCGGTCTACACCCGCCGCGACGGCATCCCCTACGCCGACCTCCGCCGCCGCGGCCCCGAGGATTAAAACCCGAGCGCGTAGGCCGGGCGGCGCGGATCGGCGCCGGCTTCGAGAACGCCGCGCTTCCGATCGGCGAGGATCGCGCACACCGCCCCGGCGGTCCACATCCAGTCGGGCCAGCGCTCGATCTCGTGGCCGCGGCGGGCGAGGTCGGTGATGACGCTCTCGGGGATGCGGCTCTCGATGGCGAGCCGGCCGGGATAATAGTTGTAGGGCGCAAAGGACGAGGGATAGCTGTAGCTGGCAAAGCGCGGACTCTCGATCGCGCTCTGCACATCCTGGCCAAAGACAAAATGGTTCAAGAGGACTTGCAGCATCGCCTGCGTCTGCACATCGCCGCCGGGCGTGCCAAAGGGGAGAAAGCGGTCGCCGCCCTGGATCGCCAGCGCCGGGTTTGGCGTCAGGCGCGGCCGTTTGCCGGGCGCGACGCCCGAGGGATGGCGCGGATCGGGGCGCGATTGCGAGCCGCGGTTTGACGGGATGAGGCCGGTGCCGGGCACGATCGGCGAGCCGTAGCACCCATCGCTCGGTGTCGCCGAGAACAGATTGCCCCAGCGATCGGCGGCGCAGACATAGGAGGTGTCGGGTTCGGGGAAGGGGTTTCCCGCGCTCGCCGCAAAGCGGCCCGCACTGCGTCCCAGTTCTCCCGCCGGCGGCATCTCGGGCCAGGCCGTCTCACGGCGGATCAGCTTTCTGCGCGCGGCGGCATATTCGGGCGAGATCAGGGTCGCAAGCGGCACGTCGATCATCGCGGGATCGCCGTAATAGGCTTCGCGATCGGCAAAGGCCAGTTTCAACGCTTCGGTCAGGCGATGGATATAATCGGCGCTGTTGCGGCCGAGCGCCTTCAGATCGGTGCCTTCGAGAAGAGCGAGGGTTTGCAGCAGGACCGGACCCTGGCACCAGGCGCCGCAGGTGAAGACTTCGAGATCGCCAAAGCGGCGCCGCTCCGGCCGCCCGACCGGCGAGCGGTATTCCGAGAGGTCTGCGGCTGACAAGAGGCCACCTTCCTCCTTGAAAAAGGCGACGATCCTGCGGGCGATGTCGCCCCGGTAAAAGGCGTCGCGCGCCGCTTCGAGACCGGCCTCGCGGCCGCGGCCCGCGGCGGCCTTCTCCTCATCGGCCATGTATTGCAAGGAAGCGCCGAGATCGGTCTGGCGGAATATTTCCCCGACCTCGGGCACCCGCCCGCCCGGCAGATAGACCGCTGCGCTCGACGGCCATTGCTTGAGTTGCGGGGCGTGCTTTTCAAGGCTCGCGGCCATCAGGGGGTACATCGGGAAGCCGTCGCGGGCGAGACGGATCGCCGCCGCGGCGACCTCGCCAAAAGGCATCGTCCCCCAGCGCCGCAAAGCCGTGATCCAGGCGTCGGGCGCGGCCGGCACGACGGTGCGCAGCACCCCGCGCGGGATCCTGCCGCCGTGCGCACGCTGAAACAGTTCGGGATCAAGCGCCTGCGGCCAGGGTCCGAGACCGGCGATGGTGACGACCTCGCGCGCCTCGGCAAGATAGATCATGATCGGGGTGACCCCGGCGACATTGACAAGATCGCTCTGCAACACGCCGAGCGCGATCCCGGCGGCAACCCCGGCATCGATCGCATTGCCGCCGGCTTCGAGGATGGCAAAGCCGGCGGTGGCGGCGAGATAATG
>JBOHMF010000509.1:0-3020 GCA_050730055.1 Allostellaceae bacterium | reverse complement strand
AGCTTTGCTGCCATGATCCATCTTGCCGGAGCGGCAATCGCTCTTCGATGAATGTCAACAGGCCCTAGCCCGTTGTCAGCGTCCTCGCCGGGATCCAAACCGTTCTCCAATTCGTCCTCCCCTGCCACCCATTTAGTATATCATAACTTCCTTTATGATATGCAATCGGAGGGTGGGGAAAGGGAGATTGAGCAGCACTTGACAAAATACATCGAAATAGTGTATAATACCATCCAGATAGTTCCCCTCGTGCTGGAGACCGAGCACGCCAACCAATCCCGGTTGACGGCTCAAATCCGGCAGGAGGATGCAATGGCAACGATGATCCGTTTCCAAGCGGTTGGAGCAACCTGGTCGGATAAAATCCGACTCGAATCCGACGATTGGCTCCGGGAGCGCGGATGCCCAGAGGGCGTGATCGCCGAGGCGATCGCCAATCCCGCCGGCCACGTCCTGAGCCAGCGGGGGGTCAATCTCTCCCCCAACTATCTCGGCCCGCCGCGTCCGAACTGGTCGTTCTGCGCGCCGACCGCACCGTGCTCGACCGAGCCGGCCGAAGAGGACTTTTTGGAGTATCTTAAAAGGCAAGGAATCGACTAAATCCGGGGAGCGCTCCTCACCAACAACCTCGACCCCGACAGTGGTACTGCCGGGGTCTTTCTATTGCAGCAATGCAATCGCGCAGAATTGAGCGACACGTCCCACGACCACTGTCCGAAGCCGCCGGGCGCTTCATAGTTATCGGCGGCCTTCCTCCCTGCCGCCGCACATTGGGCCAGCCCATTCCACCCTGGCTCCGGCCGATGCCATTCACTCGCTATCGTGCGGTGGTGAGCTTGACGACGTTGCTCACGGCCGGACGAACCACGCTTTCGACATACCGTCCCCAGGCTTCCAGGGCCGCCTTCCGCTCCTCGACATATGCGTGCCGGTTATATACCGCCGCCACGCCGCGGATCGTCCCCGACACGTGGTTCAGGATCTTATCAACCACGTGCGGCGGCACGTTGAGTCGGGCCATGCCGGTTGCGGCCGTTCGCCGCAGGTCGTGCAAATTCCACTCCTCTATGGCAGCTTTCTCCGGGTCCTTTCCGGCCGCCGCCATATCTTCCCGAAGTAGCTCAAGCATGTGCCGGTCGAGCCGGGCCTTCGACTTGCTGTAGCCGGAGGCGTGCGTCTTGCCGGTCGTGGTGAACACGAGCCGCGGCTCCTCCCCTATCGCGGGCAACCCTTCGATGATCTCTGTCGCAAGCGTCGAGAGATGCACCTCATGCTCGCGGTCGTTCTTCGCCCGCTGCCGAGGGATGATCCAGATCCGCTGCTTCAAATCAAGTTCCGACCACGCCATGCCGGCGACCTCGTCGCGCCGCTGGGCGGTCACAAGCAGCAGCCGGTACATGGGGCCGAAGGGCCATCCGAGCGTCTCGCAGGCGCGCCAGAAGAGCCGAATCTCGTCGTCGGTGAGCGCGCGCGAGCGCGCTTTCTCGACGGTCGGAAGCTTCATGCGAGCAAGCGGCGAGGTGGTAATGACCTCGCGATCGAGCGCCCAATTGAAGAGCGTGCGCAGGCGCGCGAGCGTGCGGTTCGCCTGGACGGGCGCCCCGCGATCGGCGATCTCGTCGAGCAATTCGATCACGTCGCGCCGGGTAATCTCGCGGATCGGCCGCTCGCCCCATTTCGGGAAGACATCGACGCGCAGCTGCCGCTCGGCCTCCTGCCAAGTCGCGGGCTTGGTGTTTTTCTTCGCGTAGCGCTCGACGTAGAGCTCGGCGACCGCCCGGAACGTGTCCGGGTTTTTCTGCTTCGCGAGGGCCGCCGCCTGCTCGGCCGCGCGGCGCTGCTCGACCGGATTGATGCCGCCTTGCGCCTGCTCGATGCTCGCGCGCGCGAGCGCGCGAGCAGCTTCGACTTTCTCAATCGCGGCGAGGGTGCCTAGAGTTTCGCGCACCTTTTTGCCGCCGACCCGGTACATCACGAACCAGGTCTTCCGGCCGCGGTCGGAAAGACGCAGGCCGAAGCCGGGCAGCACGCGGTCGAAGTACTCGATGCGGCCGGCGGCGGGCGGCTTCAGGCGCTCGACGACCCGCTGCGTGAGAGCGATGGTCGGAATGGCGGATGCTCCTCAAGAGAGATTTTTGGGTACCACATGGGTACCATACGCCGCTGTTATCGGCCGTTCAATCGCGGCGTAACCAGGGGTCACTTCTCTCCTAACTATCTAATTTTTCTAATAAGTTAGGTTAGGAGTTATACATTGATGCTATGGAGTAGCAGCATACTTCTAAGCGGGTGGTCGCAGGTTCGAATCCTGCCGGGGTCGCCAGTCTTTCCGTCTTGTCTTGCTTCCCATATATTTATCTTCCCATATATTTATTCGGTCGGTTTCAACCAGGCCGCGATGTCGTCAAGGGAAACATGCAAGGCCGCGGCGATCTTGGCTATCGCGTCAAAGCTGCCCGGCTTCCGGCGGGTCTCGATCTCGGTCAAATAGCTCGGTGCAACGCCGGCGGTTGCAGCCAGCGCCTCCCGTGTCAAACCGCGATGGGCGCGCCAAACGCGGATGGGATGCTCGCCCGCGGACAGCCGCTTGACAAAAGCGATCGGCAGATAATCGGCCAGAGCCTGTTCCGGTCCAGCCGCCGCGAGATGCGCCTCCAGCCGATCGAGCGCTCGCATGTCTTCTGCATCCTCGATGCGGCCGAGGAGCGCCTCGTACTCGGCACGGCTCAGCGTCACCGTATCGCCATCCTGGATCATCGATAGACTTCCCTTCTGTGCGTGACCCGCTCCAGTACGATCGTGTCACGGGTGCGCAGCAACAGCATCACGCCTCGCCAATCGCCCTGCCGAATGCGGACCCGGTCCGCCGTGCCGCGCAAAGGCGATGCCCACGGGTGCGGCGCAAACGGATCGGTGGCGAAAGACTCGGCCTTGGCGATCAGGCCGTCGCGATCGTGTCCCGGCAACGCGGCCAATTCCCGCAACGCGACGGGCGGAACAATCAGTTTCATGGATCATTG
>JBOHMF010000508.1:0-3026 GCA_050730055.1 Allostellaceae bacterium | reverse complement strand
GGAATGCCGTGGCCCCGGATCTTGTCGGTGCCGTAGCGCGCCATCAGACCGACCAGCAGCGAGCCGACCACTGGCACGGCCACTGCGGCATAGCCGAGAGGGGACAGGCCGATATCGGGCGAGGTGAAGGCGACGCGGCCAAAATAGGCGAGGTTGGTGATCAGATAGATCAGCCGCAGCAGGATGATCCCGGAGATCACCCCGGCGGTGCCGACGATGATGGCAATCGCCGAGATCACCAGCACGCGCGGCCGGGTCGTGAAATCGCCAAGGTGCTCAAGCTCGTCAGTCGCGACCTTGTGCGGTTGACCGCCCGATCCGCTCGGCCCGAGCTTTTTCACCTGCCGCCTCCGGGGCCTTGTGCTGTGTGGAACATCTATATGTCGCAGTACGAGATATGTTGGCAAGATAAGAGCCGCCGATGGCCAATCCGCTTCCCGCCCACCCGCGCATGGCTCCCCCGCCGCGGGTGCAACTCGATCGCGAGGACTACCGCACCCTATCCAATTTTCGCTATCTGATCCGCCGCTTTCTCGAATTCAGCCAGAGGGCGGCCGGCCGTACCGGTCTGACCTCGCGTCACCATCAGGCCCTTCTGGCGATCAAGGGGTTTCGCCGGGATGACCCGCCGACCATTGGCGATCTCGCGGAACGGTTGCGAATCCGCCCGCACAGCGCCGTCGAACTGGTCGACCGGCTGGCCGAAGCCGGGCTGATCACCCGCATCCACGATCCGCACGACCGCCGCCGCGTTCTGTTGGCTCTGACCGAAGCGGCGGAAGAGCACCTGGCGAGCCTGTCTGCAATCCATCTGGAGGAACTGCACGCGCTGCGGCCGGCGCTTTTGGAGATCCTGAAGCGCGCCGGCGGCACGCTCGACGGGCAGCGGTGAGCGCGCCGCAGCGGCGCAGGGTGTCTCAGCCGACCAGGACCGAGACCGGGAGCATCACCGCAGCGATCTTCAGCGGCCAGATCCAGCCCTCGGCATGGACCAGCCCGACAAGCGCCGCGGCGCAGATGACGAGAATCACATGGTAGGGCCGCAGTTCGATCCGTCTTCTTCGCATTGGGGTCACTTAGCACGAAGCGGGTGGCGCGCCCATAGGGCCATCGCCCGGCGCGAACCAGATCTGACGATCGCGGGCGGGTGCGGCGATGGGACACGCCGCCGCGCCCGGAGCCGGGAAGGGGGTCCGCAGGTTGCGGGCTTGGGATTCGGCGTGCGCGATGATAGAAGCCCCGGCCCGGGGACTGTCGCTGGGGACTGTCGCTGGGGTCGTCGCGCAAATCGATGAAACGCGCCTGGGGGATCGTGGTCGCGGCGGCGCTCACCGCCTGCTCTTTCGCCCCGGGATCGGGTCCGCGGAGCGCCGACGCGGTGGCTGGCGGCGGCAAGGCCAATGGCGCGATCCTCTATGACGTCGTCAAGGTCGACAACCGGGTCGTCGCGGCCGTGCTGGCCCGGCCTCACCCGAGTTTTCGCGCGCTGTTTGCGCAAGGCCAGCCGCCGCCGCCAAGGATCGCGGCCGGCGACAGGATCGCGGTGGTGATCTGGGAAGCCGGCCCCGGTGGCCTGTTCACCGCGCCGCTGCCCGCGCTGCCCGCCGCGGCGCCCCCGAACCCGACGATAGAGCCGCTCGAAACTCCGCAATCGCCGCTGCCGGCCAGCCCCGGCAGGGCCGAGCTGAACCGGCTTCTCGGTCTGCCGCCTGGCGGCGAGACTCCGCCCGGCGAGGCGACCCCGCAGACCGGCGAAAAGCCGCCGGCCGCGCAGGCAGTCCCGCCGTCCGTGCGGGCGATGCTTTCCGCCGCGAGCGCAAACCGGACCGAGGCGGCGCGTCTGGCGCGGCAGAACCGGATGGGCACCGCCATGCCGGTTCAGCAGGTGGCACGCGACGGGATGATCACGATCCCTTATGCCGGCCGCATTGCCGCGGCCGGGCATACCGCGGCCGAGGTGCAGCGCGAGATCACGGCGCGCCTGGCGAAAAAGGCGCTCGAACCGCAGGTGCTGGTTGTCGACCAGGGCGGTCCCGCCCATGCCGTGACGGTGACGGGCGCGGTCGTGCACGGCGCCCGCATCCCCCTGTCCCCGGCTGGCGACCGGTTGTTGCAGGTGATCGCCGAGGCGGGCGGCGCGCGCGCGCCGGTTCGCGATCTCTTTATCCGCCTGTCGCGCGGCGGCCGTACCGCGACCTTGCCGCTCGCCGCGCTGGTCGCGCACCCGGCGCAGAATATCTACGCCTGGCCCGGCGATGCCTTGACCCTCATCCGCCGACCGCAGACCTTTTCCGTCTTTGGCGCAGCCAATCGAGCCAACCACAACGCCCAGATCCGGTTTGACGCCGCCACCCTGACCCTGGGCGAGGCGCTCGGCAAGGCGCGCGGGTTGCGCCCGGACATCGCCAATGCGCGCGGCGTGTTTCTGTTCCGCCATGAGAGCGATGCCGTCCTGCGCGCCCTTGGCGAACCGCTCGCCGCCGATGCGCGGGGCGGCGTCTCGCCGGTCGTCTATCGCTTTGATCTGAGCAAGCCGAAAGACTTCTTTCTGGCGCGGCGTTTTCCGGTGCGTGACAAGGACATCATCTTTGTCGTCGATGCCGGCATCATGCCGCTCTACCGCTGGTTCCGGGTCCTCAACAAGATCATCGGACCGGTGGAGGAGGGGTTTATCGTCTGCTATACGACGGCCGGCTGCTGATCTGCGGGCAACCGCGCGTGGTCGCGGCGCCGGGTGGCGACAGGCGCGGCAGCGTCTCGCCCAGGGACCACATCGCAGCCGGCGTCCGGCGGCGGATCGACCTGCGTTGCGACCGCCGCGGCCGTCATCTCGCCCCCCGTTTCCCGCTGGCAGCCGGTGCGGCTGGACGCCGCTCAGGCGAGGCTCTTTGACACCATCCCGTAGCTGTTCTTGCTGAGGGCGGGAGCGGCGAGCACGCGCTCCAACTCGCGCCGCATCAGGCTCTGGCGTCCCGGCTCATGGCGGTGCCAGGAGCCGAGCGGTTGGACGAGACGCGCCGCCATCA
>JBOHMF010000507.1:0-3036 GCA_050730055.1 Allostellaceae bacterium | reverse complement strand
GGCTAGCGCGGAGAAGACCGGCAAGGTCCGCCTGGTGCGCAACTACGCGCTCAATCCGGGCGACGCCTATCTCTACAATGTCGGCGATCTGCACTCGCCGCGGCGCGAGGGTTCGACGACGCTCTTGCGCATCGAGGGTGTCAATGTCGAGACGATCCGCCGCTATCCCTATGAGGCGGTCGAGACCGCCACGGCCTGAGGGGGCCGCGCCCCTCACTCCGACCCTCTCCCCGCAAGCGGGGAGAGGGAGGGACCCGCGGCGGAGCCGCGGGAGGGTGAGGGGCATTGCCGCTCATCCGCCCGGCGCGCCCTCGGTGTTGACATAGACGGCGTAGATCGACTGGCTCGCGGCCATAAAGAGGCGGTTGCGCCGCCGCCCGCCAAAACACAGATTGGCGCAGCGCTCGGGCAGCGCGATATGCCCGATCCGCGCCCCGTCGGGGGCAAAGACCGCGACCCCGTTCAGTTCCGCGGTCATTCCCCAACCGCACCACAAATTGCCCGCGACATCAACGCGAAAGCCGTCCGGCGTGCCTTCGCCGATATCGCCAAAGGGGCGGCCGTTGGCGAGCCTGCGGCCATCATCGACAACATCAAAAACGCGGATGCGGCGCGGCCTTGCCCGCGACTCGACGACGTAGAGCAGCCGTTCGTCGGGCGAAAAGCAGAGCCCGTTTGGCCCCTCGATATCGCCGGCGACGACGCTGGCCGCGCCGGTCTTGCCATCGACGCGGTAGACATTGGTGGGCAGTTCGGGGTCGGCGCGCTCACCCTCGTAATAGCCGAGGATGCCAAAGGGTGGATCGGTGAACCAGATCGAATCGTCAGACTTGACGACGACATCGTTTGGCGAGTTGAGCCGCTTGCCGTCAAAGCGGTCGAGGATGACGGTGATGCGGCCGTCATACTCGGTGCGGGTGACGCGGCGTCCCTCGTGCTCGCAGGTGACAAGGCGGCCCTGGCGGTCGCGGGTGTTGCCGTTGGCGTTGCGCGAGGGTTTGCGAAAGACGCCGAGCGCGCCCGATTCCTCGTCCCAGCGCACGATGCGGTTGTTTGGGATGTCGCTGCACAACAGCGCGCGGCCGTCGCCAAACCACACCGGCCCCTCGGCCCAGCGCAGCCCGGTCGCGAGCCGCTCGACCGCCGCGTTGAACGGCGGCCGGATCGCCTCAAAGCGCGGGTCGAGCGTCCGGATCGCCGGGTCCGGGTAGAACGCCGCCGGCTCCCATCCGCGTTCGGGCATGTCTCCTCCCCTCGGTTTATTGAAACAAAGCCCCCACCCTAACCCTCGCCCGCGTGCGGGGAGGGAAAGGGAAGGGGCCCCGTTACAAAGCAGTCAAACGGAGGCTAGATCGCCTTGTCCTTGCGCAATTCCGCGACCTCCTCGCGGCTGAGGCCGAGGAGGCTGCCATAGACCTCTTCGGTATGCGCGCCCAGGAGCGGGGCGGCCGTAATCGGCACCTTGGAGGCCGACATCTTGACCGGCCAGCCCGGCATCTTGAAATCGCCGCGCACCGGGTGCTTGACGGTGACAAAGATCTCGCGGCGATTGAGTTCGGGATCGTTTGACAATTCCATCGTGTCCATCACCGCACCGGCGGGGATGCCGGCGTCGCCGAGGCGCTTCATCACCTCCAGCTTGTCGTGGTCCCTGGTCCAGGCGGCAATCATTTCATCGACCGCATGGCGGTTCTGGAAGCGCTCCTGCGGGCTGTCAAAGCGCGGATCGCCGATCAGATCCTCGCGCCCCATGATCTTCAAGAGCCGCTCCCAGTGCTGGGGATTGGCCCTCGAAGTATAGATGTAGCAATAGTCGTTGGGGCCGCCGCCCTTGCACGGGTAGGTCTCGGACGGCGAGTTGGTGCCCATGATGCTCTGGTTGCCCATGCGCGGCGCGGCCTTGCCCCAGAGATACTGGGCGGCGTAGGAGATGCGGCCGTAATTGACGACGCATTCCTGCATCGCCACGCGGATGCGCTGACCCTCGCCGGTGAACTGCCGCTGGTAGAGCGCGGCCAGAACGCCGATCGCGGCGTGCAGCCCGGTGCCGGTGTCGCCGATCGTCAGCCCGGGCTTGATCGGCCGGCCGTCGGGTTCGCCGGTGATCGACATCGCCCCGCCGGTCGCCTGGGCGATCATGTCAAAGGCGAGATAGTTTTTGTAGGGGCCGTCGTCGCCAAAGCCCTTGACCTGAACATAGATGATCTTCGGGTTGATCTTTCTGACTTCATCGTAGCCAAAGCCGAGCCGCTCGATAACGCCGGGGGCGAAATTCTCGACAAACACGTCGCCGTGCTCGATCAGCCGGCGCACCACCGCGCACCCCTTCTCGCTCTTCAGATTGGCGGTGACGCTCTTCTTGTTCGAGTTGAGCAGCATGAAGTAGTGCGAATCGACCCCTTTCTGATCGGTCGAGGCGCCGCGGCCCTGCTCGCCTTTGGTCGGCTCCTCGATCTTGATCACCTCGGCGCCGAGCCAAGCCAGGGTCTGGGTGCACGAGGTGCCGGCCTCGAACTGCGTGAGGTCGACGACGCGCACCCCGGAAAGCGCTCCGCGTTGCACCGTATTCGCGGCCGCAGACCGGGCATCGGGCGTCAGGTCATCGGGCATTTTTATCCTCCTTGTGGTCGTCAGTGCCGCGCGCCGGCCGCCTTGTTCCGGCGCTGTCCGGCGGCGAGCCGCGGCGTCGGATCAGACTGACTATACTGTCAGCCTTCTCGGCCGTGGCGTCAACGCGTTTTGCGCCGGTGCGCGCGGCGGCCGGGCCGCGGCGATTCGCGCGCCGCAGGCGCCGCGCGGCGGCGGCATGGTAGGGACCGGCTTCCCGCCATCGTCAAAAATTTGGGAACAAGACGGCTGGTTGCACGTTTTTGGTCGCGGATGTCGCATACCGCGAATTGCGTGAAATTCGCCTGTTAGTTCTGCTACTCTCCAAATCCTCGCAACCGCAGTGGAGCAGCTCGATGGAAAGCCGCCTGTCCCGCCGTTCTTTCGGCATCGCCGCCTTTGCCGCTCTGACCGGTCTCGCCGCGTGCG
>JBOHMF010000506.1:0-3065 GCA_050730055.1 Allostellaceae bacterium | reverse complement strand
CGTATCCACGACGATCTGGATTGAGTTGTGCTTCATCTGTTCTCTGGGCAACCTTAGTAATGCCTTCTCCGTCTGCTCGCTGGGCGGGTGCGGATACGGATACCACGCCATGTGCGCCGCCTTTTTCTTTCCAATCTCCTTGAGGCATAGGACAAACACCTTTCTGCCGGATCGATTAGGTTTATACCAATTTCACCGCATTCGTAGGGTTTTGATCCGGGGTGGCGCAACCATCCCGCCGTTTGGGATGTGTGCTGCCGTCGAATCCACGCTGCTGGCGGCGCGCCGGCCCGACCATCCCGCCGTCCACCATCAGTTGCCGCGCGTTTCGAGTTTTGCGAAGGCTCAATGCGCCCGCAACACTACGACCGTCGCATCGTCGGTCTGGCGCCCTTCTGAGAATTTATCCATCGATGTGAAGATCGCGTGGACAATGTCGTCAGCGCAGCGTGCGGCGCATTCGGCAGCTGCCCTTAGGAGGCCCTCTACTCCCCACTCCTCGCCGGCCGGATTTACCGCTTCAACCACCCCGTCAGTATAGGCAAGGACCAGATCCCCCGGATCAAGCTGAACAGAACCTTCCTCATAGGTCCAATCTGGAAACATTCCGACGGGCGCCCCACCGGCTTCAAGCCAAATGATCGAGCCGTCTTGTCGAATGACCATCGGGCGATTGTGGCCCGCGTTAACGTACCGCAACGTGCGCGCGGCTCCGTCGAAAACGCCGTAGAATAGTGTGGCGTACCGGTCCGCGAGTGATGATGCGTACACCAGACGATTCACTGCTTTGAGCACCGCCGCCCCGTCGTTTCCTGCGAACAGGGCCGCCGTGCGAAGTGACGATTGAACATTCGAAATCATAAGCGCCGCAGCCAGACCTTTGCCGGAGGCGTCTCCGATGGCCAGCGCCAAACGATGATTCGGCCGCGGCATAAAATCGTAGCAATCCCCGCCCAGGGCGTGTACCTGCCGGCATTGCGCGCTGTAGTCCAAGGCGTCGATCTCTGGATCCAACCGCTGCATAAACCGTTGCTGGACATCACAGGCGATCACCCAGTCCTGGCTGACATCTACTACCAAAGTATCGCTCGTCATTTTCGGACCTCCACCCGTATGTCGATTCTCGACGCGCAAAATCGACATGATGCTGGGCAGTCAAATTTTTTTGAAAATTTATCGTCCGGGATGTCGAGAATAAGCCGCACGCTCCGACTTCCCTATGAAAGCGCACAAATGATCCCTCACCCGCCCTCGTACCTCGCCACCCTCTCCCCGCTGGGGAGAGGGTGGCGAGCGGAGCGAGCCGGGTGAGGGGCTGTGCGAAAATCGAAAGGAGCAACCAACATGAAATACATTTTGATGATGGCCGGCACGAAAGCGGGCGTTGATACGTATAGAGCATGGTCCAAGAGCGACATCGAGGCGCATTTCGCATTCTTGAAGGGCGTCAACAAGGATCTGAGCGAATCCGGAGAGCTTGTGGCCAATGAGCCCTTAGCCGGGCCGGATCAGGCTATGGTAGTGCGGGCCGGAAAGGACGGCACGCCGGTCACGGACGGCATTTTCCCAGAGGCGAAAGAGTTTCTCCTGGGTTACTGGATCGTGGACGTCGAGAGTCCGGAACGAGCCTATGAGATCGCCGCCCGGATATCGGCGGGGCCCGCTCCCGGCGGAGCGCCACTGAGCATGCCGATCGAGGTGCGGCAGATTATGAGCAGAAGGACCGACGAACTGCCATGACAGACACATTGTTAGACGCTCGTTCCGAGCATCTGTTGCGCGAACTCGCGCCGCAGGTGCTCGGCGCGGTGATCCACCGTTTTCATGACTTCGCCGCCGCCGAGGATGCCGTTCAGGAGGCGCTGCTCGCGGCAGCTATTCAATGGCCGCGGGAAGGTGTGCCCAGCAACCCTCGCGGCTGGCTGATTCAAGTCGCCTCGCGGCGCATGACAGATTACCTGCGCAGCGAGGCGTCCCGGCGGCGACGGGAAGCCGAAGTAGCCACCGAGGCCGACAGTCTCGCGCCCGCAGCGGACGGTGAAAATGAGGCGGCTCAGGACGACACACTGAATCTGTTTTTCATGTGCTGTCATCCCTCTCTCACTCCGTCATCCGCGATTGCCCTGACTCTTCGGGCGGTGGGCGGCTTGACCACAGCCGAAATCGCCCACGCGTTCCTGGTCCCCGAGTCGACTATGGCGCAGCGGATCAGCCGGACGAAGCAGAGCATCAAGGCCTCCGGCGTGCCGTTCCGGTTGCCGACCAGCCAAGAGCGGGACCAACGGCTGCGCGCCGTGCTGCACGTGCTCTACCTGATCTTCAACGAGGGCTACGCCAGCAGCGCCGGGCCGCACCTGCAGCGGCTTGAACTCTCTCGTGAGGCCATCCGCCTGACTCGAGCCGTTCACGCTTTGCTCCCGGACGATCCGGAGGTCGCAGGATTGCTTGCCCTCATGCTGTTAACCGATGCGCGCCGCGCGGCTCGAACGGGATCGGACGACGAGTTGATCCCGCTGACGAAACAGGATCGAACGCTGTGGGATCAAGCGGAGATTTCCGAGGGCATCGCGCTCCTGACCGCGGCCCTGTCGAAGGGATCAATTGGCGCGTACCAGCTACAGGCCGCCATCGCCGCCGTTCATGACCAAGCCGCCCGAGCCGAGGATACCGACTGGCCGCAGATCATGGCATTGTACGAGCTCCTTAAACGCATATCCGATAATCCCATGGTGATCCTCAATCACGCCATCGCCGCAGCCATGGTGCACGGTCCATCCAAAGGACTCGATCTGCTTAGGGCGCTCGACTCGGATGCACGGCTTGCCGGCCATCATCGCCTCGACGCGGTTCGCGCCCATCTACTGGAAATGGCTGGCGACCATGAGGCCGCAATCACACACTATCGTATTGCCGCCGGCCGCACGACGAGCATACCGGAACGGAATTACCTCATGACGCAAGCGGCCCGGCTCAGCGAGAGCGCAACAAGCCCAGATCGGACAATTCCGCGCACTGATCAATAAAGGAGCCGGAGGGCGTCATCAAGAGAAGACTGTGAGCAACCA
>JBOHMF010000505.1:0-3094 GCA_050730055.1 Allostellaceae bacterium | reverse complement strand
AGTCCTGCAGGGCCGCTCCGGCGGCGAGCACTGTCTCGAGGCCGTGCCGGGTGCAGAGCGCCTGCATGCGCGCGATGCCGAGGCGGTTGGCAGCCATTTGGGCCCGCAGATCCGAAAGACGTTCGCGCGGTACCTGGCAGTTGAGCAGGATCAGGTCCTGGACGTCCTGTTGCAGGCGTCCGGCGCGATAGAGGCGGATTGGAGGGATGCGCAATCCCTCCTGGTAGATATGCGCGTGGCCGCGGTCGGCGAAGTCGGCATGATGGGCGAGGTTCAGCGCCCAGGCGACGATTCGCCCATCGAAAAATACCGGCTCGGCGAGTACGATGTCGGGCAGGTGCGTGCCACCACCCTCGTAGGCGTCGTTGCCGACGAAAACGTCACCCGGCGCCATCTCCACTGCCGGATGGCGGCGGAGGATGTGCGGCAGGATGCCGATGAAACTCCCGAGATGCATCGGGATGTGCTCGGCTTGGCAGAGCGTGTTGCCTTCGGTATCGAAGAGCGCGGTCGAGCAGTCGCGGCGCTCCTTGATGTTGGTGGAATAGCTTGCCCTGACGAGCGCTTCGCCCATCTCCTCGCCGATCGAGGCGAAGGCGGCGCCGATCACCTCGACGGTGATGCGGTCGATTATGGGCGCCGGGTGCGCCCGGGCGATGCGGTTCATGCGAACGCCAAGGCCAGATTGAGAATGGAATCGACGCGCGCATCCATGCCCGGAAGCAGCAGCGTGGTGGCGTCCATCTGCTCGATCACCGCGGGTCCGGTAATGCGGTTGCCGGGTCGGAGCCGTTCGCGATCATAGATCGGACAGCGGAAGAAATCCCCGGATTCGGCGAACCAGATTTCGCGCTCTCCGAGCAGTGCGGCCGCGGCGTCGGCTCCCCCGTCGGGGTAGGAACGGAGCGTCGCCTTCGGGACCTTGCCGCTTGCCTGCAGCCGGAAGGTCACCATCTGCACGGGCTCTTCGGCGGCTGCAAATCCGTACGACCGTTCATGTGCACGCTGAAACCCTTGCGCAAGCCGCTCTATCCACGCCGATTGTGCCAGACCGGGTTCGAGCGGAACAGGGAGTTCGTAGTTCTGGCCAGCGTAGCGCATATCGACCGAGCGCGCGAGCAGCCGCGCGTCCTCTGTGACGCCTTCGCTGTCCAGCCATTCCCGCGCCCGCTGCTCGAGCCGCGCAAATGCCTCCGCCATCGCCGGCAGCGCTCTGTCCTCGAGCGCCAGCAGGCGCGTCGAGGCAAAATCCTTGCGCAGATCGGTGAGCAGGAGGCCCATGGCGCAGAGGATGCCGGGATTGCGCGGCACCAGGATGCGGCCGATCTCGAGCTCGCGCGCCAGGCGCGCAGCGTGCAACGGCCCGGCGCCGCCGAATGCAACCAGCGTATAGTCGCGCGGGTCGTGGCCGCGCTGGACGCTGATGACGCGGATCGCCTTGGCCATGTTCGCGGTCACGACGGCCAGAATGCCGGAGGCGGCGGCGAAACGGTCCATCCCAAGCCGGGCTGCCAGCCGGCCGATGGCATGCTCGGCGAGATCGCGGCGCACGGCCATCCGTCCACCCAGAAGGTGGCTCGGATTGAGTGCCTGCAGCAGCACGTTGGCATCGGTGACGGTAGGCTCGGTATTGCCGCGTCCGTAGCAGACGGGGCCGGGATCGGCGCCGGCGCTCCTCGGCCCGACCTTGAGATGTTCGCCCGAATCGATATAGGCGATCGAGCCACCGCCGGCGCCCACGGTATTGATGTCGAGCATCGGCGCCTTCACGGGATGGCCGTGCACGGAGGCTTCGTTGGCGAGGCCGCATCTGCCGCCCTCGAGCAAGGCGACGTCCGTCGAGGTGCCGCCCATGTCGAACGTGATGAGGTTGGTGCTGCCTGCGATGCGGCCGACTGCCTCGGCGGCGACGACACCGGTCGACGGACCGGAGAGCAGCGTTGTGACCGGCAGTCGCGCCGCCTGGGTGAAGCCGGCGACGCCGCCGTTCGATTGCGTGAGATGCGGGGTTGCCGGAACGCCGGCATCATCGAGCCGCTTTTCCAGCCGCTCGATATAGCCCTGCATCACCGGGCCGAGATAGGCGTTCACGACCGCCGTGGACATCCGCTCGTATTCGCGGAATTCGGGGGCGACCTCACTGCCGGTCGAGACGAAGGCCTCGGGAAATTCCTCGGCGATGATGCGGCGGGCGATCTCCTCGTGCTCGGGGTGGACGAAGCCATAGAGAAATGCAATCGCCACCGCCTTGACGCCGCGCGCCTTGAGCAGGGCAACCGCACGCCTGACTGCAGCCTCGTCAAGCTTCTTCTCGACCGACCCGTCGTGACGGACGCGTTCTGGCACCTCGAGGCGGAGATCGCGGCTGACGAGAGTGGCAGGCTTGTCGGCCTGCAGATCGTAGAGATCGGGGCGCCGCTGGCGGCCGATCTCGAGCAGATCGCGAAATCCGAGGGTGGTGATCAGCCCGGTCAGCACCCCCTTCTCTTCGATCAGCGCATTGGTTGCAACTGTCGTGCCGTGCCCGAAATATGCGACCTCCGCCGGCGTCGCGCCTGCCGGGCCAAGCTTTCGGCGAGGCTATCGATGATGCCGCGCGAGGGATCACGCGGCGTGGACGGCACCTTCCACACCTCGATCCGTCCGCTTTCCGCTTCGAACAGGCAGACGTCAGTGAAGGTTCCTCCCGAATCAACGCCAACGCGCCAGCCCATGCGTTCTCCACCTGAACACCTGGCCGAAGTCTGTAGCGACCAGCCGATCAAGGCAAGATGCGGGCTGCGGCGGCGGCCATATCCCTGTCGAGCGCTTCCCGGCGTCCGATCGGCTCCGCGCAGCATGGCGAGCGCAACGGTGAACGCGTTCCACCCGGAGACTCCATTGCACCGGTGGCACTTGCTTTGCCTTGTTCAACGGTGCGCGGGACAACTCATGGATGCTCAAGACAATCCCTCACCGTGACCGCAGCCGTCCTCGCCGAGGAGATCAGCGAGCGTGGCGCGGAGAAGTGTCAGGTCCTGCGGCCGGGAGAGACGATGCTCGCCATCCTTGATCAGCGTCACCCGAACATCCGCCCCCGCCAGCTGCTCCGCCG
>JBOHMF010000504.1:0-3099 GCA_050730055.1 Allostellaceae bacterium | reverse complement strand
AGCCCCGCGGCGTGACGTGGAAGGGCGCCGGCGGCTGCGTGATCGTCTCACACTCCCGGCACGAGAACTTCTCGCGCACCGTCTGGATCACCTTCCACTGCCGCGGGATCACCTCCAGCGTCTCGGTGATATCCTCGCCGAGCTTCGATAGCTTCGTCGACCCGCAGCAGGGGCAGCTTTCTGGCGCGGCAATGACGATGCGTTCGCGCGGCAGATGATCGGGGAATGGCTTGCGCGAAGGCCGCTTGCGCTGGAACGATTGTACCGTCTGCGTCCGGGCCGCCGCTTTCTCGGCCGCCAGCTCATCCTCGGTCGCTGCCGCCTCTAGATCTTCCAGCTGAAGTTCCATCTGCTCCAGCAGCCGTGCCTTGCGCTCCGAGTGGCTGCCGTAAAGCACCCGCCGAAGCTTCTCGATCTCAAGCTTGAGATGGGCGATCAGCGCTTCCGTGCTGGCATTCACCGCCAGCGCGCGAGCCGCAACCGCCTCGGCTTCCACGCGTGCGGTTCGCTCGGCGAGGATCATCGCGTGAGCGGCTGCAAGATCGGACGGCAGAGGACCAAACGCCGATGTCATGCGATTGAGAGAATCATATTCGTCAGAAACTGCAAAGCAAATCCGTCACCCCATCGACGTCGGCCGCCATGTTTGCTGCGGATTGCGCCAGTCGATTCCGGAGAGCAGATAGCCGAGCTGGGCCGAGGATATTGTCACCGCGCCGTCGGCCGGGCTCGGCCACAAAAAGCGGCCCCGTTCCAATCGCTTCGCAAACAGGCAGGCTCCCTGGCCGTCATGCCAGATCACCTTCAACAGATCGCCGCGGCGTCCGCGGAAGACAAAAAGGTGACCGCTCAGCGGATCGCGCCGCAGCACCTCCTGCACCTGCAACGACAGGCCCGGAAAGCCCTTCCTCATGTCGGTGTGACCGGTCGCCAGCCAGACCCGCACGCCGCTCGGGAGCGGGATCATGGCCGCTCCAGTACCGCCAGAACCCGCGCCAGCGCCGCTGAATCGACGCCATTGTCGACCATCACACGACGCCCGCACGTCAGTACGATCTCGATCCGGCCGAGCGCCGTAATCGAACATGGCGAAGACGGCGAGTTCTCCGCGGCTTCAAGGCATTCCGGCAGCAATGGCAAACTGTTCGTCGAAGGCTCGCTATTGATCAGTACCGGTGCAAACGTTGTAGCCTCATCGCCATCGACAAGCCGACCCTCTCGGGCCAGCCGGCGCCACGTGAACAACTGGCTCGCAGATAGACCATGCCGGCGTGCTGTCGCCGAAACCTGTCGTCGACCAGAATGGCTCTCGGCCACAATCCGGCGCTTCTCTGCCAACGTCCACCGCCGACGGGCGCCCGTCGAGATAACCTCAATGCGAGAAACCTTCGAAATAGGCGTATGGTCAGTCATACGCCTATGTCTTCACCCTCATGCCGCATCACACAAGGCGGTGCTGGGCGGAGGAATACGATCTATGCTCGCCAGGGCATCAATCTCGATCGGTCGACCATGACGGATTGGGTGGGTCGCGCCGCCTTCATGCTGCGGCCGGTCTATGACCGCCTCCTGGTAACGCTCAAGAGCTCGACCAAGCTGTTTGCCGACGAGACGACGGCGCCGGTGCTCGATCCCGGGCGCGGCCGCACCAAGACCGGCCAACTCTGGGCTTATGCGCGCGACGATCGGCCATGGGGAGGGACCGACCCGCCGGGGGTGGCCTATGTCTATGCTCCCGACCGCAAGGCCGAGCGGCCGATCACCCATCTTGCCGGATTCAAGGGCATCCTTCAGGTCGACGGCTATGGCGGCTACCGGGCCCTCGCCGAGCGCGGGGACGTAGAGCTTGCCTTCTGCTGGGCGCATGTGCGGCGGCGCTTCTATGAGCTCGCCATGGCTGGCCCGGCGCCGATCGCCAGCGAGGCGCTGGAGCGCATCGCCAAGCTCTACGCCATCGAGAGTGGAATCCACGGCCGCAATGCCGACGAACGACGCGCCGTGCGCCAGGAGAAAAGCAAACCGGTCATCGACGACCTTGAAGCCTGGCTGCGCGGCAAGCTCGAGCTCATCAGCCAGAAGACCAAACTGGCCGAGGCGATCCGCTATGCTTTGTCGCGCTGGGCAGGCTTGACCCGCTTCATGGATGACGGCCGCGTCGAGATCGACAGCAATGTCCGTCGAGCGCTCTATCCGGCCCATCGCATTGAACCGGAAGAATGCTCTCTTCGCCGGCTCGGATGGCGGCGGCGAGCACTGGGCGATCATCGCAACGCTGATCGAGACCTGTAAACTCAATGGCGTCGACCCGCAAAACTACCTGGCAGAAGTTATCGCCAAAATTGCCAACGGCCACCCAAACAGCCGGATCGACGATCTTCTGCCGTGGGCCTATCCCGCCGCACCCAGCCTCAGGGCAGTGGCCTGAAGACAGCGCTTACAATGAAGGCCACATGGTTGGCTGTGCTTCATCACGATGGCGTCACCACCACAAGGGGCCGCCCCAATACTCAACGTGGACATAGCTCATGACAAAAAAGGCCGCATCGTTGTCGATGCGGCCATTCTTATCTGACTCACCTGTTCTCACATAGGCTGCATTGCCCGCGATATTATATGGAAGCTATTCCAATCTCAGGCGGCGACAGCAGCGGCCTTTCGCTTCTTGCGCCAGCCGAACAAACCCATTGCACCAAGGCCACTGGCGAAAAGCGGAAGAGCGGCCGGGAGCGGCGTGGTCAGCTGCGTATTCCCAAGGGTGAACGTCTGCACGATCACGTCGTTGGAGCAAGTCATTGCCCACGCAAGGGTAAAGGTGTCGCTCAGCAGCGCGGGAGAAAATATATCGCTGAGTGTAAAAGTGATGCTTGCGTCGCCCGCATAGTCAGCTGCCACTGTACCTGTACTCGTGTAGCCTACGTGATTTGACTGTGTGGTCCCCGAGTTAATCGACCAACCCTCAGTCACGCCCGCCACTACGGGGTCCTGATTACCCGCGACGAGCCCGACTGCTTGATTGGTGCGGAAATAACCACCATTCGCCGGCGATGTCGTAGACGATGTATTCCCATAATACGAGAGCTGAACGTCGCTGCCGGTACC
>JBOHMF010000503.1:0-3122 GCA_050730055.1 Allostellaceae bacterium | reverse complement strand
GAACTGGTCCAGCGGGTGCAGGGCTACGCGCTGGACATTCTCGGCGAGCGAATCCTCGTCGGCCGAGATATCGGTGCTCGGATCACGCACGACGCAGGGGACAGGCACCGTCTTGGCCAAGCGCTTCTGCTTGACCAACAGCTCGAGTGCTCGGTAGCGGCGGCCGCCGGCCGGGACCTCGAACATGCCGGTTTCCTGGCCTTCGGCCTCGAGGATCGGGCGAACGCTGAGGCCCTGCAGGAGCGTGCGCCGGGCGATGTCCTCCGCCAGCTCCTCGATCGAGACGCCGGCCTTCACCCGCCGGACGTTGCCCTGGCTGAGGACGAGCTTGTTGAAGGGGATGTCGCGCGAGGCGCTGAGGGTGATCTTCTGGATGGCGCTTGCCATGTCGAGTTCTCCGCGACGGGCGGCCGAAAGCCTCTCTCTCGACCTCCAACCCGTCACGAAATCCCCTCGGCCCTCTTCCTCTCGGAGACGCCCGGGTCCTGGACGCGGATGATGACTGGTGCGGCAGCGGAACATCAGGCCGCCTCCTGCTCGTCGGCCGCGGTGGCGGCAGCAACGGGTTCTTCGGCTTCGCGACGAAAGGCGAGCAGATAGTCAGCCGCCTTGGAGGCGGCACTCGCCGCCCGCACGATGGCGCGGTTGTCCTCTCGCAGCACTTCGAGCCAGGAGCCGAGATAGTCGGCGTGGCGCACCGTCGGCACGATGCCGAGCGAGGCGCACACGAAAGCGCTGGTCATTTCGGCGACCAACTCTTCCTTAGCATAGAGAGCCGATCCGAACATGCCTGACAGGTCGCGAGCCAGGCGTGAGGGATGGCCAACCCAGTGACCGAGCTCGTGGAGTGCCGTCCGGTGCCAGTTGACCGGCTCGAAATAGGCGTCAGGCCGGGGCACCTGCACGTAATCCTGCGCAGGGCTGTAGAAGGCCCGGTCGCCGCCGATGCGAAAATTGGCGCCGGTCGCGGCGATCAGCGCCTCGGCCTGGGGGAGGATCAGACCCTCGGGCACAGGCGGCGGGGCCGTGACCAATTCGCCGGGAAGGTTCTCGCACTGATCGGTGTTGAACACGGTGAACCGCTTGAGGAACGGAATCGCCCCGGGTTCGTCGCCGTCGCGCTCCGCCCGCTTGCGTTCCTCGTCGGGGATGAAGCGGTCGGCGTAGACGACGGTTGTGCCGTGTTCGCCTTTGCGCACGTTGGCGCCAAGGCTCAAGGCCTGGCGAAACGTGAGCCAACGCTGGCCGGCGAACCCTCGGTCGATGACGGCACTCCAAAGAATGAGGACATTGACGCCGGAGTAGCGGCGCTGCGTCGCCGCGTTCGTCGGCATGGCGATCGGTGCCTTGGCCGCCGCCGTCCCCCAGGGTTGGACCCACGGCACGCGGCCGGCTTCCAGCTCGGCGATGATCTTGTCGGTGATTTCGGTATAGAGGCTCGTCCGGTCATGGCCGGTGCGAGCGCGAGCGGCTGATCGTGACATCGCGGGTCTCCGCGACGGGCGCCGCGAGCCTCTCTCGCGACCTTCAACCCGTCACGGCCCACCCGGCCCTGCTCTCACTCTAAGGCGCGGGCGCCGGCTGTACCGTGCGGACCGGGTATCCAGCGATCGGCCTGGGCGGGTCTGTGCCTGTTCGCGGCGGTCACGCCGCCGAGCGCCACCAGGCGATGCGCTCTTCGCGGGTCGCGTTCGCGAGCCATAGCAGCAGATCGCCGTGGCACGCCGCCGGCGCGCAAAAGCACAGCAAATCCTTCCCGCGAAGGTCGTCGAGCGCGCGCAGCAAGTGATGCTGGTCGCGCAGCCAGCGAGCGTGCTTCGCGATGACGGTCGTACGATCGCCGTCGACGCCAATCCGGAACGGATTGCCCCACTTGCTGCCGCGCCCGATATAGATCGCGCCGTGCTGCCTGCCGGCCGCGTGCTTGTTGAGAACCCTGCACATCTGAACCTCCGTTTCCCGCTTCGTGAGCGACGGAGGCCGGAAGGGCGCGGTGCCGAGCCCGCATGTCACGCGAGCGGTCGGCTCGACCACCGCCACGGGAACGGCGCAGCCGTTGACATGCGGGCGACCGCGCCAAACTGGCCGACGTTCGGCGATGAGCGGGATCGGGTTGTGTCAGCAGGGTTCGTCGGAACAAGTTCGCCGGCCGAACCGTCGCGGATACCAACGGAACTAGAGGCGCTATGGGTCCGCCCGAATCCGGGAGATCGGTGCCGGTCATCGTTGGGGCACTGGTTGGCGAAGGGCGCATTTGCGCTCACCAGTATATGCGAGGCAGCAGGACGGGGGCGTTGCGGGGGCATCCCCCGCAGAAGGGGGTGCGCCGGCGATTTCAGCGCCGGCCAGGGGGAAGGCCTTCCCCCGCGCTACGAGCGGTCACCCGCCCTTGGTCTTTTTTTGGCCGAATGGCCTCGACAGGTGGATTTTGACCCTACCATCTGGGTTGCATGAAGACATGAAATCATGAAGTATACGGGCTCATATCGTGTCGATCGAGTCAGCCGCTTCAGCGCCTCATCCGAGGGTTCCGTGTGTCAAAGCGTCAGCAGGCGGAAAAGGAGGTCCCCATTCAGGTCATGGTGCCTTCCGACATCCACAAGCAGGTTGCCCTGATCGGCGTCGAGAACGGGGAAAGCATACGCACGGTCGTTTTGCGGGGGCTGAAAGCGATTGGCGTCGACGTACCGGACAGCCAGCTTGTCGATCGCCGCGGGCGCCGCAGGGCGTGATGTAGCATCATGCGTCATGAGCGGGCGGGAGGGGGCTGTGGCGGAAACCAAGAACGTATTCATTAGTCACGTCCACAAGGACGATCACGGCTTACAGAAACTAAAGGATTTGCTCGCCCCGAAGGGCATGGATGTCCGCGATTCATCGATCCACGTCGGCAAGTTTAACAACGCCTCAGATCCGAACTACATCAAAACTCAGATCCTGGCCCCTGCCATCAATTGGGCGGGCACGTTCATCTGTTATGTGTCGCCGCAGACCAAGGGGGGATGTCCCGGTCGATGTTGAGATAGGAGGGTCGGCGTTGCCCGCCTTGAGCCGGTAGGCTCGGGGTGCTGACTCCACGAAGAAAGGCAACGCCATGAAGAGGAATATCACGACCGCGGCGC
>JBOHMF010000502.1:0-3122 GCA_050730055.1 Allostellaceae bacterium | reverse complement strand
GTTGATGGTGACGGCGCCGGCGGCGATCAGCCGCGCGGCGAGCGAGCGGCTCTGGGCCAGGCGGGCAAACCAGAGCCATTGGTCGAGACGCCGGGTTCTGGCCGCGTCGCTGTCCTCACCCCTCACACCAGCCTCAGCTCCTGCAGTTTCGCAAAGGGATGACCCTCGGCGACCCCCTCAGAGGTCAGGGCGCGGCGCGAGGCGCGTTCAGCGACCGCCTTTCGCCGCCGCGGGCGCGGGACAAAGGCTTCCGCACCGTCGCGGCGGACCGCGCGATAGCCCAACCCCGCCAGCACCGGCGGCAATCCTGCCGGCTCGATCCCGACTGCGGCGGCCAGTTCCGCGCTTGCAGCAAAGGGGCCGTGCCGCGCCAGCCGCCGCGCCGCCGCGGCGAGCCGCTCGACGCGGTCGGGGCGCAGCGCAAAGCCGCCCAGCACAGCAAAGCCCAGCGCGGCGTAAAAGGAGGGCGGCACGGCCGGATCGACCGCCATCCCCTTTGCCAGCAGCCGTGCGGGCGGCAGCACCGGCACCGGCCGCGTATGCCGCACGGCCCACAGAAGCGCGCGAAAGCGCAAGAGCCGCGGCCGCAGCAGCGGCTCGCAATAGACACTCTCACCGCCAAAGCGGAAGCCGAGGCGGGCGAGCGCGGCGTGGTCGGCCGCGGCGAGCGTCGCCACCTGCCCGGCCACCTCGCCCGCCGAGAGGGTCCCGAGCGCCGCCTGCAACTGGAACACCAGACCGCGCCCGGCCTGACCGAGCGGCAGAGCCTCGGCGGCAAAGAGCGGCGCAAGGCGCCGGGCGATCTCTCCCTCGACAAAGGCTTGCAAACGCCGGCGCACCCGCTCGCGCACGTCCGCTTCGACAAAATCGGCGGCGAAGGGCGCGGCGCGCGGCGCCAACAGGCGCCGGCCGGCGCTGAGCCGCCCGACCGGATCGCCATGCCACAGCAGCATCCCCGCATCATCGAGCGCAAATGCCTCTTCACCGTCGGCCGCCAGCCGCCGTGCCCGCGCCATCACCTCGCCACGCAGGACGCGGTTGGCGGCGGCGAGAACGGTGCGCATCTCGCTCCCCGCGACCGCATCGGGAACAAAGCGCAAGCCGGCGAGCCGGCCGAGCGCGGCGCCCTCGACGCGCACCTCGCCCGTCTGCGACACCGAGGCCAGGAGTTCGGCCTCGGACGCGAGTTGGCGCACCAGAAAGGCCGAGCGGCGATCGACAAAACGCTGGGTGATGCGCTCATGCAGCGCATCTGACAACCGGTCCTCGATGGCGCGGGCGCGCTCCTGCCACTCGGCTGCGTTCTCGATCCAATCGCTATGGTGAGCGATGTAGGTCCAGGTGCGGATGTGGGCGATGCGCATCATCAGCGTGTCGATGTCGCCATCGACGCGATCGAGATGGGTCATCTGCTCGGCGATCCAGGCGGTCGGCAGCCGCTCCTGCGGTCCGGCGAGGTGCAGAAAACAGTGGCCGAGCAGCCGGGTGTGGCTGTCGCTCATCACCTTGCGGTAATCGGGGATCTGGCAGACCTCCCAGAGAAGCCGGACCGCACCCGGATGAACCGCGCGCACCGCCACTTCGCGGTTGCGCGCGAGCGCCCGCAAGGCGCGCAGATCATCGGCCTCGCGCGCCGGGACGAGACCGGGAATGGTGGGGCGCTCGTCGAGGCTTTTGATCAGCGCTCCCACCGAATTGAAGCGCAGCCGGCTGTTGCGCCAGAACAGATGGTGCAGCGGATCAAAGCGGTGGGCTTCCACCGCCTCGACGATTTCGGGATCGAGCGGCGCCTGGTCTGCCGTCGTGCCAAAGGTGCCGTCGCCCCGATGCCGCCCGGCGCGGCCGGCGATCTGCGCGATCTCGGCGGCGGTGAGGCGGCGCGGACCGGTGCCGTCAAACTTGCTGACCGCGGCAAAGGCGACATGGTCGAGATCCATGTTGAGACCCATGCCGATCGCGTCGGTGGCGACGAGATAATCGACTTCGCCCGCCTGGAACATGCCGACCTGCGCGTTGCGTGCGCGCGGGGAAAGGGCGCCGAGGACGACCGCGGTGCCGCCCCGCTGACGGCGGATCAATTCGGCGAGCGAGAAGACATCGGCGGCGGTAAAGGCGACGACGGCGCTGCGCGGCGGCAACCGCGTCAGCTTTTTGTGGCCGCTGTAGGAGAGCCGCGAGAAGCGCGGCCGGCCGACATGCTCGGCCGCGGGCAGAAGCCGCCGGATCAGCGGCCGGATCGTGTCCGCGCCCAGGAGCATCGTCTCGGAGAGACCGCGCGCGTGCAGCAGACGGTCGGTGAAGACGTGGCCGCGCTCGGGGTCGGCGCACAACTGCACCTCGTCGATCGCCAGAAATTCGACCGGACGGTCGAGCGGCATGGCCTCGACCGTACAGACAAAATAGGACGGGTTCGGCGGCAGGATCTTCTCTTCGCCGGTGATCAGCGCAACCGCGCGCGCTCCGCGCAAGCGGGCGATCCGGTCGTAGTTCTCACGCGCAAGGAGGCGCAGCGGAAAGCCGATCATCCCGCTCTGGTGCGCGAGCATGCGCTCGATCGCGAGATGGGTCTTCCCGGTATTGGTCGGTCCGAGAACGGCGACCAGCCGCGGGGCCGGGCTGAACGTGACCATCGCCAAAGGTATCGGGTGGGAGGCGCGCCAGGGCAAGGGCAAAGCGCAGCATCGGCCGCCGCCGCGGCCAATCGGGGCGGACAAAATGCCGCGGCCGCGCGGGGCGGGGAATCGGTGCCGGCACAATTCGCATTTAACGGATTTTTCGCTGATCCTTCCCAAAATCCGGAAAAATCAAGCAACTGACCGGAACTACCAGGAACCATGACCGACTTAGCCAGCGCATCACGGTCGACGATGGAGAGTTACTGCACCCAGCTCGGCACCCTGTTCGGGCTGGCCACCGCCAAGCAGCAGGCCGAGACCGCGGCCATGCTCGCCCGCCAAGGGATGCTGGAAGCGAGGGCGGCCGACCGCGCAAAAAGCGACTTTCTCACCAACATGTCGCACGAATTGCGCACGCCCCTCAACGCGATCATCGGCTTCTCCGAGGCCATCAAGCTCGATGCGCTCGATGACCGCGACAAATATCCGCAATACGCCGGATACATC
>JBOHMF010000501.1:0-3139 GCA_050730055.1 Allostellaceae bacterium | reverse complement strand
CTGTGCCGCGATCACGCCGCGCGGCCCGGCGCCGGGATCATCGGCGTCTATGCCGATTACGCCCTGTCTGGGAGCAGCCTGAAAAACCGGCCGGAGGCGGCGCGGCTGCTCGCCGACGCGCGCGTCGGGCTGTGCGGCGCAGTGCTGAGCGAGTCCCTGGACCGGCTGTCGCGCGACCAGAGGACATCGCCGGGATCTACAAGCGGCTAGCGTTTGCCGGCGTGCGCCTCTTGACGGTCGCCGAGGGCGAGGACGAGGCCGCGGTGATCCGCCGGATCTTCTCCGAATACGCCGCCGGGCTGAGCGCGCGGGCGATCGCCGCCGGTCTCAACCGCGACGGCATCCCGTCGCCCCGCGGCGGCGCCTGGGGCGCGTCGTCGATCAACGGCAGCCGGTCGCGCGCCAGCGGGATTCTCTACAACGAGGCTTATATCGGCCGCCTCGTCTACAACCGCACAACCTTTTCAAAGGACCCGGAGAGCGGCCGGCGCGTGTCGCGGCCGCGTTCGCCGGCCGACCGCCGTGAGCGCGGCGACCACGCCCGCCGCATCGCCCAGCTTGGCGAGCGCATCCGGCGTCTGGTCGACGAGATCGCCGACGGCCTCGCCACCCGCGCCACCCGCGGGCAGCTCATCGCCGACAAGGCGGAACGCGAGCGGCTCGAACAGGATCTCACCCGGCTCGGGACGCGCGCCCAAACCGCCATTGAGCTGCACCCGCGCGCGATCGCGCGCTATCAGCAGCGCGTCGCGGCGCTGACCGAGGCCCTGCGCGACACCGGCAGCGACGCCGGCGCCGCGGCGCTTTCGACCCTGCGCGGCCTTGTCGATCGCATCGACATCACCCCGCTGCCGGCGCGTGGCGCGGTGGCGCTGACCGCCCACGGCTTGATTGCCGGCCTTGTCGACTACGCGACCCGCAAACAGGCCGTAAACGGCGACGCTGCATCGATGGTAGCGGGAGAGGGATTTGAACCCCAGACCTTGGGATTATGATTCCCTTGACAGGCACCTTACAGGGACTTAGTGGGACAAATTCCGTCTAACCAAAGCTGTAGAAAACCATTGACAAATAAGGCGAATGAGGATAACTTATCCGAATTGCGCCGAACTGCCTAGGCGCGAGCCGCCGTTAGATGGCGTTAGATGGAAAGTTTCGAGGGAGGATTTATCCCATGCCCGCCGCCGTCCGTAAGATTGCCCTCACCGACAAGTCAATGAAGGCGATGAAACCCGAACCCACCGGCAAGCGCCGGACAGTATGGGATGCCATGATGCCGGGTCTTTGTGTTCTCGTCACCGGCAACGGCAGGCGCGGGTTCTATGTCGTGCATCGGCTCCCCGGCGCCTATTCTCCGACCTGGGTGAAGATCGGCGAATATCCGGTGATGAGCCTCGCCGAGGCGCGCGAGAAGGCGCGGCAAACCCTCGGCGCCATTGCCGCCGGCAAGCGGCCAAAGGAAGAGGAGGCCGCCCAGCGGCGCGCGGAGCGGGAAGAGGCGCGCCAGCAACAGGCAAAGACCTTTGGCGCTGTCGCCGAACTGTTCGTCTCCAAGCACGTCCCGACACTGCGCACGGCGCGGACCACCGAGGCGCTGATCCGGCGCGAGTTGATCCCGGTCCTGGACGGGAAGCCGATCGGCGAGGTCCGGCGGCGCGATGTCATCGAATTGATTGAGGCGATCGTCGCTCGCGGCGACCGGCAGCAAGGCCGGCTGCGACCGAAGTCAGGTGGCCGGTACGCCGCGCGCCACGCCTTCGCCGCGCTGTCGAAGCTGTTCAATTGGGCCGTGTCCCGAGACATCGAAGGACTCGACGCAAACCCCGTCGCCGGGATCAAGCTCGCCGATCTCCTCGGCAGCGTCGAATCGCGGGACCGCGTGCTGAATGACCGCGAGATCCGCGCCATCTGGCGCGCCGCCGAGGGGTTGAATTATCCGTTCGGCCCGCTGGTGCAAATGCTGCTCTTGACCGGCCAGCGGCTTTCGGAGATCGCGGAAGCGCGCTGGTCTGAAATCGATCTCGACGCCGCGACCCTCACCGTCCCGGCCGAGCGGATGAAAAACAAGACGGCGCATGTCGTGCCGCTCACCCCGGCCGCGGTGGCGATCCTGACGAGCCTCCCGCGGTTCGTGGCGGGCGATTTTGTCTTCACCACCACCAGCGGCCGGCGGCCGGTATCCGGCTTCTCGAAAATGGCCGAGCGGGTGCGCAAGGCCGCAGGGATCGGCGTCCATTGGCAGGTGCATGATCTGCGGCGCACGGTTCGGACCCGGCTCGCCGAGGAAGGCGTCTCGGTTTTCATCGCGGAATTGGTGATCGCGCACGTCCAATCGGGCGTTCATGCGGTTTACGATCTGCACAAGTACGATCGCGAGAAGCGCGCGGCGCTGGCGGGATGGGAAGCCGAACTGCGCGCCATCGTCGATGCCCCGGCGCCGGTCCCGAACATCTTGCCGATGGCGCGCGCGGCGGCGCGCGGAAATGATTGACAGCATTTCGCCCTTGCTCGACCGCTTGCAATGCGAGTTCGGGATCGGCGACCGGGCCGGGCTGGCCGCCGTCATCGAGGGTGCGAGATGGGGGCTCGCCACGTGCCCCGCCGACTCGGAATGGCGCGAGGCCGACACGCTCGACAGATTGACCGACGCCATTACCCCCGTCATCGAACTGCTGCGGAATGACCGGAATCTCGTCCGCCTCAGCGGCGCCGGCGTGCTTGTGGCCGAGCATGTGATCGCGCTGCGCGAGTTGCAGCGCGCGGCCCACGCAGCGCACCGCGAGCGGGAGCGCAGGCGCGGGAAGCTGCCGGTGTGGGATCTCGCCGCGGCCGTCGAAGGGCTCGCGGTTTATTGGACTCGCGATCTCGGGAGAAGGTTCCGCCGGGACCATCGGTGGATCGCCAGGAAGGACGGCGAGGCCGAACCCGTCACCGAGGCCGAGTGGTTTGTTTTTGCCGTCGTCGGATATCTCGCACCCGATCGCCTTGGCGATCTGCGGGCCGTCTGCCGCGCGCTGAGTGTCCGTTCGGAGACTTTATCAAGCATTGCAGAGCTTGCGCAGCATGAGCCGGATCGAGGCCAATTTGAGGAACGCGAGGGCGTTGTGATTGCGGTTCTCCCAATCCTTGGCGAGTCTGC
>JBOHMF010000500.1:0-3149 GCA_050730055.1 Allostellaceae bacterium | reverse complement strand
CCACAGGGCCGCTGGGATCGAGCCGAAGGCGTAGGGTTGGGCGTGGCGCTCGGCGAGATAGGCAAGGCTCGCCGCGATGATCAGGACGATGCCAAAGCCGAGCAGCACCGCCAGCATGGCCTGCGCGGAATGGCCGACGACGCGGCCGAGGCTCTTGAGGCCGGGCGCGTAGCGGATCGGCTTCAACACCCAGACAAAGCCGAGGATGCTGGCGGACGGCGCGCCAAACAGCGGGTCGAGGAGAGCCGGAAACACGCCCAGGAGATCGATCACCCCTTCCGGAGAAGCCGCCCAGGCGAGCCGCGACCGTCGGGCGCCGCGGTGCTCGGCTCCCGGAGCGCCGCCGGCGGCAATAAGGCGCACGAGATATTCGGCGCAGAAGAAGAGAGCGACCAGGGAAAACGCGATGGCGAGTCCCGGTCCATCAGCGTTCTGCCACCCCGCCATGCTGTCGGCAAAAAGGATCGCGATCCCGAGCGCCACCATGACGTGATGGACGCCGCGAAAGATTCGCGCGGCGATGTCCGGGGTCTCGGGCTGGACGAGCCGGTAGAGCTGCGCCGGGGACATGCCGCATTCTAGGACTGTGGCGGCCCGCGGGAACAGTCTCGATCACCTGCTGCCCGACGAGCGCGCGCTTGCTGTATGATCCTCGGCATGTCCGAACCCGCCGCCTCTTCCCCTCCGCCGACCGGGGGCGCCTATCTCAGCGGTCTCAACGAGGCGCAGCGCAGCGCGGTCGAGACCCTCGACGGACCCGTCCTGGTGCTCGCCGGCGCCGGAACCGGCAAGACCCGCGTTCTGACCGCCCGGCTCGCTCACATCCTCGCGACCGGTCGCGCCTTCCCTTCCGAAATCCTCGCCGTCACCTTTACCAACAAGGCGGCGCGCGAGATGCGCGAGCGCTTGGAAGCGATGATCGGAAAGAGCGCCGAGGGGCTGTGGCTCGGCACCTTTCATGCGATCGCCGCGCGCATCCTGCGCCGCCACGCCGAGGCGGTGCGGCTCAAATCCAGCTTTACGATCCTCGACACCGACGACCAGATTCGCCTCCTGAAGCAGATCCTCGCCGCCGAGAGCATCGACGAGCGGCGCTGGCCGGCACGCGGGCTGCTCGCCCTGATCGAGCGCTGGAAGGATCGCGGCCTCGGCCCCGAGCGGGTGCCGGCGCACGAGGCCGGCGGTTTTGCCGACGGCAAGGCGATCGCCCTCTACCGCCAGTACCAGGAGCGGCTCCTGACCGTCAACGCAGCCGATTTTGGCGACCTCCTGTTGCACAATCTGAGCCTTCTCACCGGCCATCCCGACATCCTCGCCGAGTACCAGCGGCGCTTCCGTTATCTGCTGGTCGATGAGTACCAGGACACCAACGTCGCCCAGTATCTGTGGCTGCGGCTCCTCGCGCAGCGCCACCGGAACCTCTGCGTCGTCGGCGACGACGACCAGTCGATCTACAGTTGGCGCGGCGCCGAGATCGGCAACATCCTGCGCTTTGAGAGCGATTTCCCGGGCGCCGCGATCACCCGGCTGGAGGAGAACTACCGCTCGACCTCGCATATCCTGGGCGCCGCCGCCGGCATGATCGCGCGCAACCAGGGCCGGCTCGGCAAGACCTTGTGGACGAGCGCCGCCGAAGGCCAGAAGATCGCCGTGCGCGCCTTGTGGGACGCCGACGAGGAGGCGCGCTGGATCGGCGACGAGATCGAGGCGCTGCAACGCCAGCGGCACAAACTGTCGCAGATCGCGATCCTGGTGCGCGCCGGGTTTCAGACGCGCGAGTTTGAGGAGCGCTTTATCGCCCTGGCGCTGCCCTACCGCGTGCTCGGCGGCCCGCGCTTTTACGAGCGGCAGGAGATCCGCGACGCGCTCGCCTATCTGCGCCTCGTCCATCAACCGGCCGACGATCTCGCTTTGGAGCGCATCCTCAATGTGCCGCGGCGCGGCATCGGCAGCACCACGGTGCAACAGTTGCACGCGCTCGCCCGCGCCGAGCGTCTGCCGCTCGTCGAGGCGGCGCGGCTGTCGCTTGCCGGCGGTCTCCTCAAGGGGCCGGCGCGCCGCGCGCTCACCGCCTTTATCGCCACCCTCGACCGCTGGCGCGAGGCCGCCGGGAGCGCCTCGCACACCGATCTCGCGCAGATCGTGCTCGATGAGAGCGGGTATACCGCGATGTGGCAGGCTGACCGTTCGGCCGACGCGCCGGGGCGGCTGGAAAATCTGAAGGAACTGATCGTCGCGATGGCCGAGTTCGAGAACCTCGCCGGCTTTCTCGAACATGTCAGCCTGGTGATGGACAATGCCGGCGCGGCCGATGGCGAGATGGTCACCTTGATGACCCTGCACAGCGCCAAGGGGCTCGAATTTGATACGGTGTTTCTGCCGGGCTGGGAGGAAGGGCTGTTCCCAAACCAGCGGGCGATGGACGAGAACGGGTTGAAGGGGCTCGAGGAGGAACGCCGGCTCGCCTATGTCGGGCTGACGCGGGCGCGCCGCCGAGCCCTGGTCTCGTTCACCGCCAACCGGCGCATCTATGGCCTGTGGCAGAGCGCGATGCGCTCGCGTTTTATCGACGAGTTGCCGGAAGAGCACATCGAGGTCGCCGCCGAACTGGGATTGCCGCCGGGCGCGAGGCGCACCGCGTCCGAGACCCCAGATTGGGGTTCCCACGCGCCGATGGCGCGCGGGGCCGGGGCCTGGCCGGCGCGGCGGCCGTGGAACGCCGGCGCAACGCCCGCGCTGATCGATAGCGCGGCGTTGCCGCGCCGCGGTCAAGACTTGCAAAAAAAGGGCGGCTTTGCCGTCGGCGACCGCGTGTTCAGCAAGAGGTTCGGCCAGGGGACCGTGACCGCAATCGAGGACGGCAAGCTCTCGGTCCATTTTGAGGAGGCCGGAGACAAAAAGGTGATGGATGCCTTTGTCGAACCCGCGTAAGACAGCGCGGAAATTGGAATGGCGGGACCATGAAAGCAAATTAAATCAATTCAGAAGAGACTTTGTTTGGAATATATAAATTATTGAGAGCGGTAATATAGGATAGATTGGGATAATCTGGGGTGGTTCACCGCAACGGGGACGGGCCATGCCGGAGATTATCGGCAAGCGCTGGGCGGCAGCGGACTATGTGAAGAACGGAAAGGCAAGGGGGTTGC
>JBOHMF010000499.1:0-3168 GCA_050730055.1 Allostellaceae bacterium | reverse complement strand
CCCGAGCGGACCCGGCCCGAGCCTGCGCGCCGTGCGGCGGCACCGCCCGGTGCCGGTGCTGACTGAACCCGGCACTGCCGATCTCTCCGCTCACGTCGATTTCGCGGCTCTCGCCGAGGCCGCCCGCGCCGCCGGCGCCAAGGTCTGGGGGCCGGTGCCGCAGGGGCAGTTCCTCATGGCGCTCGGCGCCGAGGCGCGGCTCGCCGCACTCTCCGCGCGTGCCGCTCCGGCGCAGCGGCGGGAGTTGGAAAGCGGTGTAGGGCGCTTGCTCGACCCGGGCGAAATGGGCACCCTGTTCAAGGCGCTGGCGCTCGCTTCGCCAGGGCTGCCGGCGCCCCCCGGCTTTGCGGAAGAGGCCACTCGATGATGATCACTCTCGGCGCGCTCGGCGGGGAGGACGGTGTCCGGCACGCCTTTTTCACCCGCGAAGGCGGCGTCAGCGAAGATGTGTTCGCCGCGCTGAACTGCGGCTTTGGCTCGGGCGACGCACCGGACAGGGTGGCGCGGAACCGCGCGATCGCGACGGCCCGGCTCGGTCTTGCCGCAGATCGCCTGGCGACCGCCTATCAATGCCACAGCGCGGCCGTCGCCGTCGTCGAAGAGCCGTGGCGGCACGAGGCGGCGCCGCGCGCCGACGGCCTTGTCACCCGTGTCCCCGGCATCGCTCTCGGCATCCTGACCGCCGATTGCGCCCCCATTCTGTTCGCCGATCCTGCCGTCGGGGTGATCGGCGCGGCGCATGCCGGCTGGCGCGGCGCGCTCGCCGGCGTCCTCGAAGCGACGCTCGTGCGGATGGAGGAACTCGGCGCCGCACGCGAGCGCATCCGGGCCGGCATCGGCCCCTGCATCGGTCCTCTCTCCTACGAAGTCGGACCCGAGTTTCCGGCGCCGTTTCTTGCCGAGGACCGGGCCGCCCGGGTCTTTTTTGCGCCGGCGCCGCGGGCCGGACATTTTCTCTTTGATCTCGCCGGCTACACCGCGCATCGCCTGAGGCGCGCCGGCATCGGGAGGGTCGCCTGCGCGGCGCGCGACACGCTCGGCGAAGAGGACTGCTTTTTCAGCTACCGCCGCGCCACACTGCGCGGCGAGCGCCGCTATGGCCGCCTGCTGTCGGCGATCGCGCTGCGGGACTAGCCGCCCTCCCGAGGCGGTCGGCGGTCGCACCCGGGGCTGGCGGCTCGCCCTGCCGGCTGCGGCGGTCGGTCTGCTCGCCGCCTGCCAGCCGCTACCGCACCCGTTTGCCGATGATGCGCCAAAGCCCGGCGCAGCGATCCTGGCGTTGCCGGACAGCACCAGCATCTGGGTCGCGCCGGTCGTGGGCACGCCGCAGGCGACCGCGCAAAGGCTCGCGGCGGCGATCGCCAAGGCGCTGCGCCACCGGCAGATCGCGGCGAGCGACAACGCGGCAGGGTTCACCAGCAATGTGCTGCACGGCCGCATTCAGGAGATGCCGGCATCGGGCGGAGCCGCAGCGGTCGTCGCGCGCTGGCGGCTCGACAACGCCAAGGGGCGCTTTCTCGGCGAGCGCGCGGCGCGCATCCCGGGCAAGGCGGCGGCGTGGGAGACGGGTGAGGCAGGCGCGGTGACCCGTCTCGCCACGGTGAGTGCCGAAGAGCTCGTCTCGCTGATCGAGGGGGGGCCGCCGCCAGCCGAGGCCAAGGCCAAGGTTGCGCAGACCCGGCTGCAAATCGCTCCGATCACCGGCGCGCCGGGAGACGGCGCCCAGTCGCTCGCCCGCGCGATCGCAGAGGTGCTGAAGCGGCCCGGTCTCACCCTCGTCGCCGGCCCCGCCGCAAAACCCGATCTCGTCCTCGACGCCGCGGTCACGGTCGGCAAGCCTGCGGCCGGCAAGCAGCATATCCGGATCGTCTGGCGCCTGCGCCGGGCAGACGGAAAGGAGGTCGGCACGGTCGGACAGGAGAACGATGTTCCCGCCGGTCTGCTCGACGGTGCCTGGGGCAATGTCGCCTGGAGCGTCGCGGTGGCTGCCGAGGGCGGCATCGCCCAGCTTGTTGCCCGCGCCCCGGCGCGCGGCGAGGTCGCTGCGGGCGATCGCGCCGGAACGGCAAAAACCGCAAAATAGGATGCCGGCGGGTGGTCCGCCGCAGCGGCGCTTGCCCGCCTCGCGGGCCGGCGTTAGCCTCCGCCGGTCGCGACGGAGAGGAGATGCGCCAATGGCCTTTTACGAACTGCGCCAATACAAGGTCCGGCCCGGCCGGCTCGCCGAATGGGTCCGGATCATGGAACAGGAGATCATCCCGTTTCAGGTCTCAAAGGGCATGGTGGTCTGCGGCAGCTTCAAGGGCGAAAGCGACGATTCGGTCTATGTCTGGCTGCGCCGGTTTGAGAGCGAAGAGGAGCGCGAAGCGCTCTACAAGGCGGTCTATGAAACCGATTACTGGAAGCAAAAAATCGCCCCGCGCGTCCCCGATTATCTGGTGCGCGAGGCCGCGGTCATCACCCGCATCGTGCCGACCGCCAAATCGACGATGCGATAGGCGCGCTGCCGCCGGCGCACCAGCCATGAGCAGCGGCTTTGGCAGCTATGCAAAAGCCGGCGCTCGGGGGCCTTGGAGCGTCATTTTACGCCCCTGCCCGCAAATGACAGGGTTTTGGCGTCAATCCGAGGCATTTCCAGCCGTTGCCGCGGCTTTTGTGATGGCATACCCTCTCGGGAGTGGGAGGATTGCGGTGCCGACCGGCCAAAACCAGGAGCAAACGCCATGGCATACGATCTGCTGATCAGAAACGGGCGCGTCGTCGATGGATCGGGAGAACCGGCCTTTTGTGCCGATGTCGGGATCAGGGGAGGAAAAATCGTCGCCGTCGGCAGATTGAGCGAGGCTGCCGCGCGCGTCATCGACGCCGACGGCCGGGTCGTTGCACCCGGCTTTATCGATCACCACACGCATTTTGACCCGCAGGCGGTGTGGGACCCGTATTGCGGCTCGTCGGTGCACAACGGGCTGACGACGGTCATCGTCGGCCAGTGCGGCCAGGTCATCGCCCCGGTGCGGCCGGGCGACGGTGAGTGGTATCTCAAATTCTTCTCCGACGCCGAGCAGATCCCGCTGCCGGTGCTGAAGGCCGGCGTCGATGTGACCTGGGAATCGGTCGGCGATTATCTGAATGCCCTCGGCAAAAAGCGCGGCATCAATGTCGGCACGC
>JBOHMF010000498.1:0-3169 GCA_050730055.1 Allostellaceae bacterium | reverse complement strand
GATCTGCGCGGCGTCGCCCGCGATGTCGCTGCCTCGCTCGCGGCAAAGCTGACCGGTCAGCCCGCCGATCCGCGCGCGCTCGATGCCGCGGTCGAGCGGGTCCTGGCGGAGCGCCCCTTCTGATGCCGCAATTTCTCGCCGAGCCGGAATATTACGTCCTCCTCGCTGCGATCATCTTTGTCGCGGTGTTGTGGAGGCGGGGGCGGCAAACGGTGATCGGCACCCTGGATGCGCGCGGCGCGCGCATCCGCGAGGAGCTCGATTCCGCGCGTACCCTGCGTGAGGAAGCCGAGTGCACCCTTGCCGAGTACCGCGAGAAGCAGCGCGAAGCGGCAGCCGAGGCCGAGACGGTGGTGGCGCACGCCCGCGCCGAGGCCGAACGGATGGCCGCGCAGGCGGCGCGCGACCTCGAAGGCGTGCTGGAGCGCCGCCGCCGGCTGGCCGAAGAGCGGATCGCTCAGGAGCAGCAAAAGGCGCTCGCCGAGATTCGTGCGCTGGCTGTCGATCTTGCCGTCGCCGCCGCCCGCCAGGTCATCGCCGGCGCGATCGATGAGACGCGCGGCGCGGCCCTGATCGACGCCGAGATCGCCGCCCTGCCGCCGCGGCTGCATTGAGAACCCGGCCTTTTGAACTTGTCATTGCGAGGCGGCCCGCCGGGCCGACGAAGCAATGACAGCTACGCGCCTTTCCCGAGCAGGGCCGCGACGGTATCGAGAACGCGAACGATCGAGATCGGCTTGGCCAGATAGGCGTCGCACCCGCTGGCGAGCGCCTTCTTTTCGTCCTCGCGCATCGCGAAGGCGGTGACGGCAACGATCGGGGTGGTTATCGTACCGGGTTCCCGGCGCAGCCAGCGGGTCACCTCCAGCCCGGAAACATCGGGCAATTGCAGGTCCATCAGGATCAGATCGGGGGGGAACCGGCGCGCCAGGTTGAGCGCTTCGAGACCGTCCCCGGTTTCCAGGATCTCGTAGCCGTGCGCTTCGAGCAGATCATGCAACAGCTTCCGGTTGAGCGGGTGATCCTCGACGATCAGAATGCGCCGGCGACGGCTTTGCCGCAGACTGCGAGCCGGAGGGTCGGGGGCTTCCAAAGGGGGCGGGCAGCCGCTCATCATCCCTAACTTTAACGCGACTCCGCCATCGCCTGAAACCGCCCCTTCCAATAACCGCCGCGGCCGCGCCAGAACAGCAAGGCCGAAGCGATGGTCGCCGCCGCATAGAACAGCGCCACCGCCGGCAACAGACCGGCGAGCCACCCCTTGCCGTCATAAGCGCGCAGGGTCGGGATAAAAGCAAGGCTCATCGCCGCCCATGACAGGGCGCCGAGAAGCCGCGCCGGGAGCGGTCCCAAGACGACCAGGAGCGGCGGCGCGAGATAGGTCAGCGCCAGCATCAGGAGCGTCAGCCCCAGGAGGACCGCCGAATAGCCGAGCTGGGCAAAGGCGCAGCGCGCCACCATGTCCCAGATCGCCCGCCATGAGCCGTATTCGCGGATGCTGCGGGTCTCCCGCGAGATGCCGAGCCAGACCCGGCCGCCCCGCTTGACCCGGCGGGCGAGCGCGCAATCGTCGATGATCTGGCCGCGAATCCGCTCGATCCCGCCGATCCGTTTGAGGCTCGCGCGGCGGATCAGCATGCAGCCGCCGGCGGCGGCGCTGGTGCGGCGGGCCGGGTCGGCCACCCAACGCGGCGGGTAGAGCTTGAAAAAGAAGAAGACAAAGGCCGCGATCAGCAGCCGCTCCCACGGGCCGCGGCAACTCAGCCGGACCATCAGCGAAACGAGATCAAAGCCGCCGCTCTCGGCGCGCGCGATCAACCCTGCGAGATTGTCGCGAGCGTGAACGATATCGGCGTCGGTCAGCAGCAGATAGTCCGGGCGCCGCGCCTCAGCCGCGGCGATCCCCTGCTGCATCGCCCACAGCTTGCCGGTCCAGCCGCGCGGCACCGGCGTCCCGCGGCAGATTGTCAGACGCCCGCCGGCGCCGAGCGCGGCGGCGGCGGCGCGCGCGATCTCCGCCGTGCCGTCGCCGCTCTGATCATCGACCAGGATGACGTGAAGATCGGCGTGGCTCTGGCCGAGGAGAGAGGCGATCGCGCGGCCGATTACGCCGGCTTCGTTGCGGGCCGGCATGACGGCCACCACCGAGCGGCGCGGCGCAACCGCGGACGCCGCCGGCTTGCCCGGCGAGAGGTGCCAGAACCCGCCGCGAAACAGCAGAAGATAGATCCAGATCGCGACCGTCGCCGCGCCGATGATCGTCGCCGCCAATTCTCTCCCCCGGACCGGGTTCTCCACCGCCAATGACGCCCGGGCGGCGGCAGAAAATCCCCCTGTCTCTTTCCTAGCAAACCGGGCGGACCTGGCAAACCTGATAAGCGAGGAACCGCAAATCCCGGCGGCCGGGTGAGGGCGCCGCTTGCCGCGGCAAAGGGTCCCGTGCCAGGGTTGCCGCCTCATCATCGGAGGCAGGCGGTCATGGCCCTGAAAATATATGGCATCGCGCGCTCGCGCGCCTTTCGCACGCTCTGGATGGCGCAGGAACTGGGCCTGTCCTACGAGCACATCCCGGTCGATCTGGGTGACGCCGGGACGCGGCGGCCCGACTATCTCGCGGTCAATCCGAACGGTCACATCCCGGCGATCGACGACGGCGGGTTTGTGCTGTGGGAGTCGATGGCGATCAATCTCTATCTTGCGAAGAAATATGGCGCCGGCGCCGATGGCCTCTACCCGCAGCGTCTCGAAGACGAGGCGCGCGCCTGGCAGTGGAGCTTCTGGGGCATGACCGAGATCGAACGGCCAATCCTGACAGCGCTGTTCAACCGCGCCCTCTATCCCGAGGACAAGCGCGACGGGAAGGCGGCCGACGAGGCCGAGCGGGCGCTCACTGCGCCCTTCGGGGTTCTCGACGGCGCGCTTGCTGCGGTGCCCTATCTGATCGGTGCGCGTTTCACCGTCGCCGATCTCAATGTCGCCAGCATCCTGTCCTGGGCGCGGCCGGCGCGGATTGATCTTTCGCCGTTCCCAAAGGTTGAGGGCTGGATGAAAGCCTGTTCCGACCGTCCCGCGGCCCGCGCCGCCCGCCAATTGCAGCGCTGAAAGACCCTCACCCGCCTCCCACCGGGTCTTCGCTCGGTGGTCGGCACCCTCTCCCGCATTGCGGGAG
>JBOHMF010000497.1:0-3176 GCA_050730055.1 Allostellaceae bacterium | reverse complement strand
CTCCAGACGCTCGATATAGCGGCCGAGCAGGACCAGGCACAAGGTCAGCGGGGTCGAGATGATCAGTCCGATCGGCCCCCAGAGCCAGGTCCAGAAGATCGCGGCGATGATCACCGCGACCGGCGAGAGGCCGGTGCTGTGGCCATAGACAAGCGGCTCGATGAATTGCCCTATCGTCAATTCGCTGCCGACATAGAGCGCCGTGGTCCAGATCACCATGCTCCAGCCGGGCTCCACTGCCGCCGCCAGCACGATGGGCAGCGCCGCGGCGATCCACGATCCGATATAGGGAATAAAGCGCAACAGCGCGCCCAGCACGCCCCACAGCACCGGGTTGGGAACGCCAATGAAATAGAGGCCAAGGCCGACGATCACGCCAAAGCTGGCGTTGAGACCGAGCTGGGTCAGAAAATAGCGGCTGAGCCGCCGCCCGGCGTCGTTCATCGCCACCGTGGTGCGCTGCAAATCGCGCGCTCCGAACAGCCGGATGGCGCGGTCGCGCAGATCCTCCTTCTGCAACAGGACAAAGATCGTCACCACCAGGATGATGCCCGCGGTCGCCAGCGGATTGAGCAGGGGCGAGACAACCTTCTCGCCGATTTCGAGCGCGGAGGGGGCAGGCCGCACCACCGTCACCGGGACCGGTTTCTGTGTAAGCCCTTGCGCCTGCGCGCTCGGCCGTGCCGCCGTCGCGGATGCGGCTGCGGGGGCGGGGGGACCGGAGAGCTCATGGCCAAGGCTGGCGATTTTTGCCGAGAAGCGATCGATCGTCGCCTCGCGCAGATGGGTGATCTTGGTCTCGATGGTACTCTGGTATCTCGGAACATCCTGGGCCAGTTGCGCGACCTGCGTGCCGATCGCGCTGCCGAGGCCGAGGATGACGCCGAGCGCCAAGAGGACCGCGAGGATCACCGACGGGACGCGGCCGAGCCAAGCCCGCCGCAACAGCTCCACCAGCGGGCTCAAGAGAAAGCTCAGCAGCACCGCCAGGGTGATCGGGAGGAGGACCTCGCGCCCGAAATAAAGGGCGGCAACCACCACGGCGGCGACCAGGACCCCGAGCATGCCCGAGATGCCGGGTGTCCCGGCCGGGGCGACAGGGGACGGCTCCGCCAAGGGGGGCTCCAGCGGGCGCAATGGTTCCGGCATGGTCACGATGCTCCGGAGAGGCGGGGGCACAGCCGGCGCCGCGCTCTCGCTAACGCGCTGCTCTCCCAGCCGATCCCGGGCCGGTTGCGCTGCGCGCACGGCGGCCACGCGCGAATCGTCCGGGTGGGCGACGGCAAATCGGGGATGCCGCCGGGCCAAACCGCTCGCCAGTTCTGTCGGGCTTCACGTCCGGGCTGCATGTTCCTTTCTACATGCTTGATTTCATTCTATTCTACTATCCAGCATGAGGATTTGTCAAAGCGCCTTGACGCCCGGCGCCGGCGGGGCAAGGGTGCTCCGGACAATGGGAGGCGGCGAGGGGCGATGGAATTCGGGACATTTTGCCTGATCCAAGATCGCGATCCGACCGTGCGCCCGCGCGAACCGCTGGAGCTCATGCCCGGCCCGCGCCGCCGGCGCGCTCCCTTCTTTTTTGGCCGCGCGTGAGCGCGGCACTGGCCGCCGGCGCGCGGCGCTTTTCCGCGACCGGGATCATCGGCGCCGGAGCGGCGGGGGTCCGCTGGCTGCGCTCGGGCCTCGCCGAGGCGCTGTTGCGTCCGCTTTACTATCTCTACGCGAGCCGGCTTCGGCAGGGAGTGGCGCAACGGCCGAGGCCGCGACACATCGGCATCATCCTCGACGGCAATCGCCGGCACGGCCGCGCCTGCGGCATCACTGAGCCGCGCGAGGTCTATGACATCGGCGCCGAAAAGCTCGACGAAGTGCTCGACTGGTGCGTCGAACTGGCGATCCCGACGGTGACGCTGTGGGTCTTCTCGACCGACAATTTTCGCCGGCCGCCGGCCGAGGTGTCCGGCATTCTCGCGGCAGTCGAGGCCAAGCTCAACCGCCTGGCGCGCGACCCCGCGATCCATGCGCGGCGCGTGCGGGTGCGCGCGATCGGGTGCCTCAGAATGCTGCCCGCGCCGGTGCTCGACGCCATCGCCGCAGCCGAGCGCGCGACGGCGGATTACGACGACATGGAGCTCAACATCGCCGTCGCCTATGGCGGGCGCCAGGAGATCGCCGACGCGGTCCGCGACCTCGTGGGCGAACTGATCGCGCATTCGCAAAGCCTCGCCGAGGCGATTCCCCGCATCACCCCGGAAGCGATCGCCCGCCATCTCTATACCGCCGGATTGCCCGATCCCGATCTGATCATCCGCACCTCGGGCGAGGTGCGGCTGTCCGGTTTTCTGTTGTGGCAGAGCGCGCATAGCGAGTTCTATTTCACCGACGTATTGTGGCCGGCCTTTCGCCACATCGACTTTCTGCGGGCGATCCGCGTCTTTCAGGAGCGCCAGCGCCGTTTTGGCGGTTGAGACATCGGACACAACCCGCGTTGACGGCGCGGCCGCGCCGGGACAATTCTTGACCCGTCCATGACAGGCTGACGATGCCCTGAAACCCCGTTTGATGGAGACCCCCATGCCCGTAGCGGCGATGAACCATTTCACCGTGTTGAGCGACGATCTCGAAGCGACGCGCCGGTTCTATTGCGATCTGTTCGGCTTCAAGGTGGGCCCCCGCCCGCCCTTCCAGTTTCCTGGCTGGTGGCTCTATGCCGGCGACGCCACCCCGATCCTGCACGTGATCCACCGCAACGACCTGCCCAGGGAACGCGCCGGAGTTCTCGATCACATGGCTTTCAGCGCCAAGGATCTCCCCGGCACGGTCGCCACCCTGAAGCGCGAAAACATCGACTACGAATTGCGGCGCCTGCCGGGCGGCGGCATCTGGCAATTGTTCTTCAATGATCCCTCTGGCGCCAAGGTCGAATTCGATTTCGCCGAGAACGAGCCAGCGCCCGAAGGCGTGGCCGCGGGTTGAGTGGGTTCGGACTTGTCCGCCGATCCTGCGGGCAAGTCCGCCGCAATCACCTTCGCCATATGGGCTTCCGGCACTTAAGAGGCGGTTTCCATAACTATCTCAGGTTGATCCGTCGTAACTGCTCGGCCTGCTGTGCCAATGCCCATGTCTGTCGCTCAGGCATGGAGAACGGGATTTGGACGGTAGGATCTTGGACC
>JBOHMF010000496.1:0-3177 GCA_050730055.1 Allostellaceae bacterium | reverse complement strand
CATCCTGCCAGCCTTCACGTTCAACTACGGCGTCGGGCTTGACCAGGACTCTCCGGATTGCACGCTCATGCTGTTCGCCAATCAGAGCGACGGCACCAACGCCTGGCCCGGCATCCTCATGCTGCCCCAAAGCGCCAAGCTCGACACGACGGACGGCGCGCACCGCCGCTCGCAGATCGCCGAGATCCTGGAGAGCCCGAAGGTGACCGACGGGCAGAAGGAGGCCCTCAAGCGGAACGCGGTCGACGTGAAGATCGTCTTCGAGGACAGCCGGAACGACAGCCACCAGGACTTCGCCGACTGCGGCAAGGCCAAGTCGATCCCAAAGTCGCTTGTCACGACTTTCGACGTGCGCGATCGGCGCAATCAGCGCAGCCGCGACCTGGTGCAGGCCAGCCCGTTCCTTTCGAAGTACGTGGACGCTACCGCCTCCAACGTGAACCTCTCGTCGAAGTCGCGGATGATCTGGTCGATGAGTGCGGTGCGGATGTTCATCGCTCACATCGTCGAGCACCACCCCAACGTCGATTGGGACGAGACCAAAAAGACGGCGGGCGCCGAGGATTTCTTCGTTGAGTTGGTCCGACACCTCCGGCAGCTGGCGGCGCTGGAGAAGGCCCGCAAGGACCCGACCTCGGAGGTGACCACGGGGTCGCTGCGTGACGTGCAGGGCGGTGACATCGCCTTGCGGGGCATGGGTATGTCGATCTTCGCTCGGGCGTACCTCCACTGCGTCATCGATGGCGTGGACTTCGGCCAGATGGCGGCGAAGCTCGCGACGCTGGATTGGAATCTGCTCGACTGTGAGCGGTCCGACCTGCCCTCGGGCCCCACCTACGCGAGGGAGGTTGCCAAGCACTCCCGGCCGATGTGGGCGCACCTCCTGGTGATCGGCGAGTCGCGCTACCGGATCAGCTCCTCGTCGGACGACGCCGACACGTCCTGGAAACGCATCTGCAAGCACGTCTTCGGCGAGCTGCAGAACGCCGCCTAAGGCAGTGCAGTGAGGCGGGGTTTCGGCATTCGTCTCACCACCGGGACATCGAGATGGCCCCCGTGCGGGGGCCATTTTCGTTAGCGGAATCGGCCCATTATAGGGCAATGGCGTAGATGTAGTGCTCATCATCGTCGGTCGTGGCCGGCCAAATCTACGCCTCGCCGTTCACTCGGAACGACGCGAAGCCGGCGGCGGCTTACACGGCCTTGAAGCCAAGATGCTCCTCCATAGGTACAAAATCGCGGTCATCGTGCAGCAACGCGTGGCGATGTTCGATGCAAAAGGTGCCGATGATAATGTCGGCTGTGTTCCGGATCGAAATCCCCAGTTCTCTCAGCGTGCGGTAATTTCGGGCCGCGCGGGGGGCCAGATCGGCATCAAGAAGAGGCACCCTCCCGTACTGGCGCAACGCGCTTTCAATGCGCCTGGCGTGGGCGTCGTTCCGAGCGCCCTCGAACATTTCGAGCAGGATAAGATCACCAACCAGGAGCGGTTCCCGTGCAACGGCTTCCTCCAGTTTGTCGGTCGCCGATGTGCGATGCCCGCGCAGGTGCGCTCGCCGCGGCTGCTGTCCCACCGGAAGACCAGCCGCCATTGACTATTGACGCGGATCGCGTGGAACCCGGCCAAAGCGATTGCTGTGCGGCACGCGCAAGTCCTGATCGGTCCTCGCGTCGCCGATCACCTGGAGCTTGCGGAAGAGCAGGCTCCCCTCGCGCCGTCATTGCGACGAGCAGCCCGCGCTCGACGCGCGCGGCGCGAGGAAGCAATCTCCGGCCCGTGAAAGCCGCAACGCTTCCCGCCCCTTTGGACGACAACACGCCGGCCGCACCAACTGCAGAGTTTGGCCGAATCGCTCCCCTGCGCCAGTTCCGTCCAGGGTCCGCCATGCAAGGCCACGACTGGGTACCCTCGTCCGGCAGGCGGCCGATGCGAATCCAGGGCTCTGGCTCGAGGCAAAGATCGCCGGGCGGAACGCCGCATTCAGCGCGGCCGCCAGAGCATCCTTCCCCTTCCCGGTGACATTGATCACGCTGCGGCACCGATTGGCTTCGCGCGTTCAATCCGCTCGCGCTCGCGGGGGCTGTTCATCGCTGCCCACAGATCGCTGCGCCGCTGAACGTTGAGCCAGAAGTCGGGGCTGTTGCCGAACACGCGCGCGAGGATGAGCGCGGTGGCTGCCGTGACGGTCCGGCGGTTGTTGCACAACTCGTTGAGGTGCTTGCGCTGAACACCCATCGCTTCGGCCAACGCGGCCTGGGTCAGCCCCATGGGCTGCATAAACTCCTCGACCAAAATTTCGCCGACCGTGGTCGGCTTACGCTTCGTTGTCAGCATGGTTCGCCTCATCTGTAGCTGTGGTCGTCGAGATAGACGACTTCCGCGTCACCGCTGCTGCCGTCCCACCACGAGCCGAGCAGCGCGATACTGCGGGAAGTCTCGACCTCGCGCTGGTCCCTTCCGGCGGATCAGTCATGAGGGGAGTGCTGACGCTCACTTCAAGCGATCCCGGCACGGCTCGCCTTGCGCGACAGCGTGATCGGCAGGTCCAGCTCCACACGGTCGTGCATGACCGTGGGCGTGATGCAGCCGCGTTCGCCGCGTTCGAGGCGGACCAGGCCATAGCCTTCCATCGTGCGCAGCGTGCGCGACAGGTTCGACTTGGCTTTGCCGGTGATCCGCGCCAGCTCATCGAGCGAGCCGGGCGCCTTCTCGGCGATGACACGCAGCAGCTCGCGGTTGCCGACCGACAGGACCTTGGCGAAGGATTCGGTCGAGGTGAACCAGACCTTCGGCTCGTCGGAAGAAACTCGGCGCTCGCCACGCGCCACGGCCATGGTGCGGGCCTTCATCTCCTCGTAGCTGGCGATGCCGACCTTCAAGGTGGCCATGGGATCACTCCTCTCTCGCGCAACACCGCGTCCACCGTTGCCCAGAAGTCGGCAAGCAACGTCGCCGCGTCCCGGTAGTCGTACGGCCGGATGCTCCGTAGCCGGTGGCGATGGTCCTGTGGATCGCCGCGCTTCCGCCGTGCCAGCGGATGGGCGTTGTCGAAGCCGACCAGCCGCTCGCCCTCCGGCCCGTGCAGCGTGAGCGAGTAGTCGATGCCGTGCGGCTTCTCCGCCGACACCGGCACCCGCGGCACCACGAACTGGAGCCAGCGCCCGCCCTCCGGGTCC
>JBOHMF010000495.1:0-3185 GCA_050730055.1 Allostellaceae bacterium | reverse complement strand
GTCCACACCTTTGACGCCGCCGACACGGCCGCAGAGGCCATCCTGATCGCGGAGGGGCGCGTGCGCGCGATCGGCGCGGCCGAGGATCTGCGCGCCCTGGCGCCGCGCGGGGTGCGGACGCTCGACATTGGCGGCGCCGCGATCTTCCCGGGACTGATCGACACCCATCCTCACCTGCTGCATTTCGGATCTCTGAGAGAGCCGCTTGTCGATATTCTCGATGCGCGCAATCACGACGACATCGTCTGGCGCATCGCCAAACGCGCCGAGGAGACCTCGGCCGGCGAGTGGATCATGACAACCCCGGTTGGCGAGCCGCATTATTTCATCCGGCGGTCGGCGCGGGATCTCGCAGAGGGCGGGTTGCCGGATCGCGCGGCGCTCGACCGCGCCGCGCCGCGCCATCCGGTTGTGATCCAGGCCTGGGCGCCGACGCTGCCCGCCACCATCGCCTTCAATTCCCTGGCGCTCGCCCGCCTTGGGCTGACCCGCGAGACCCCGGAGCGGATCGGCAATGTCGTCATCGAAAAGGATGCTTCGGGCGCGCCGACCGGGCGCCTGCACGGCTCGGTGACAAACTATTACAGCAACGACCCATTCGCCAACGCGCTGTGGCTCAAGATCCCGTTTCTGCAATACGAATATCTTGTCCCGGGAACAAAGCGCGCGATTGCTGCCTATCACCGGCTCGGCGTCACCGCGGTCTATGAAAACCATATGATGGACCGCAGGCTGATCGACGCCTATCGCGCGCTGCGGCGGGATGATGCGTTGCGCCTGCGCGTGCTGGCCGCGCAGGAGGCGGAATCCTATGGCATGCCGTGGAGCCGGCCGCGCGCGATGCCTGATTTCATCGCCCGTCTCGAAGATGCTTCACGCTCGATCGAATTGCACGATCCCTGGTTCCGCTTCAACGGTGTGACGATCATGTGGGACGGGACGTGCTTTCCTGGCGGCATGATGATGCGCGACCCCTATCTCGGACCCGATGGCCAGGAGACCTGCGGGTATTTTCACATCACGCCGGAAAAGGCCGAGCTGGTCATGCGGTTCTGTGCCGAACGGCGCATCCGCCTCAATACGATGTGCATGGGCACGCGGGCGCATGAGGAGAACCTTGCACGGCTGGAGAGGCTGGCGGAGACGCACGATCTGCGCTCCCTGCACTGGCTGCTTGTCCATGCCGTCTTTATCGAACCCGAGCAGGTCCGTCGCTATGCCCGTCTCAACATGGATCTGACGACCTCGATGTCATTCTGCTGGGGCAAGGGCGAATTGTTCCGCCGGCGGATGCGCAACCCCCCGCTCAGTGATCTGCTGCCGCTGCGGCGGTTCTTTGACGCCGGACTGGCGGTCGCCGGCGCGAGCGATTGGGGGCCGAAGAACCCGTTTGAGCAGATCGAACTCGCCCTGACCCACGAGTTTGCCGGCTCGGGCTATCGCAATCTCGGTCCCGACCAGAAGATCACGCGCCGCGAGGCGGTCGCGATGTGGACGCGCGACGCCGCCAAGGTTCTGCGCTGGGACGGGATCGGATTGTTGACGCCGGGCGCGCACGCCGATCTCGTCGTCGTCGATCGCGATCTGATGACCTGCCCGGTCGAGGAGATCGGCGCGGCCACGGCCTTGTTGACCCTTGTCGGCGGCGAGCCAGTGCACGGAGAAATCTGAGATCCGATGCTGATTTCCGACATTCTCTGGCACAATGCCGCGTGCCGCCCGGGCAAGATCGCCGTCATCGCCGGCGACCGGCGCCTCTCGTTTGCCGCGCTCGCCGAGCGGACCGCGCGCTTTGCCAATGCGCTGAAGGAACTCGGCATCGAGTCCGGCGACCGGGTCGCCGTGCTCGCCTCCAACACGGCCGAGCATGTCGAGATCGTCCTTGGCATCGCCGCGGCCGACGCCATATGGGTGCCGCTCAACATCCGGCTCGCCCCGCCCGAACTCGCCGCCCTCATCGCGGATTGCGAGGCCCGGGCCATTGTCTACACACCGGATCTGGCGGCCGCGGTCGAGCCGCTGCGCGAGCGTGTGCCGCAGGGTGCGGTCTGGATTGGTATCGGCAAAGGGAGTCTCTTTGGCGACTACGCCTATGAGCGGCTGCTGGGCGCGGCCTCGGCGACCAAACCGGCTGCCGAGATCGCCGATGACGCCCTGTTCTCAATCATGTACACGAGCGGCACGACCGGGCTGCCAAAGGGTGCGGCGCTGTCGCACCGCGCCTTTTTTATCGGCACGATCCTCAGTACGCTCGCGCTCGGGGCATCCGAGGACGATGTAAAGCTCCAAGCCATCCCGCAGTTTCATGCCGGCGGGCAGATCTACCAGTTGGCGCACCTTGCCGCGGGCGCCGCGATCGTGGTGCTGCCGCGTTTCGACCCCGATCTCGTCTTTCACCTGATCGCGCGCGAAGGCGTCACCGCGGCCGGCTTTGTGCCCTCGATGCTGACGGCGCTGGTCGAGTCTCCCGGAGCGCGCACCACCGATTTCCGCCGCTTGCGGCGGATCATGTACGGGGGATCATCGATCACCGCGGACCGACTGGTGCGGGCGATGGAGCTGATGCCGGCGGCATTCCTGCAGACTTATGGCCTGACCGAGGCGGGGGTTCTGGCTACGGTCCTCGACGCGGCCGACCATGAGTATGGCCGCCGCGAAGATCCGCGCGTGCTGCGCTCCTGCGGCCGGGCGATGCTGGGCTACCGGGTGCGGGTCGCGGATGATGACGGGAGAGCGGTTGAGACCGGCGCGATCGGCGAAATTGCGATCCGCTCGGACAGCCTGATGGCGGGCTACTGGCGCAGACCCGAAGCGAGCGCAGAGACGCTTGCCGATGGCTGGCTCAAGACCGGCGATCTGGCATGGCAGGACGAGAGCGGCCGCTTTTATGTCGTCGATCGCAAAAAGGACATGATCGTTTCCGGCGGCGAGAACGTCTATCCGGCCGAGGTCGAGAGTGTCATCTCCGCGCACCCCGATGTTCTCGATGTCGCCGTCATCGGCGTCCCCGACGCGCGCTGGGGCGAGGCGGTCAAGGCTCTGGTGGTTTGCCGCCCCGGCGCTGCGCCCGCGGCGGAGGCGCTGATCGCCGCGTGCCGCGGCAAGCTCGGCCGGTTCAAGCTGCCAAAATCGGTCGAATTTGTCGCAAACCTGCCCCGCAACGCGTCCGGAAAACTCCTCAAATC
>JBOHMF010000494.1:0-3204 GCA_050730055.1 Allostellaceae bacterium | reverse complement strand
GTCGGACACGGTATAGAGCACGGCGTCCCTGTCCGCATTGTTGATGTGGCGGCGCCACAGAAAGCCCGGCACGACAAAGATGTCGTTCGCCTCCCAGGCGAAACGGCGGCGGCCGATCTCGGTCGCGCCGCTTCCTTCGAGGACGAGGGTGAGCCGGCTCGCAGTCTCGCGCTTCCAGCGGGTTTCCTCGCCTGGCCGCAGCAACTGCGCCGCATATCCAAGGGTCGGAAATACCGGCATCCCGGTTGCCGGATTGGCGAACGCGACGGTGATCCCCTCATAGGGGTCGCCGGCCTCGCCGCGCAGTCCGGCGAGCGCCTCCCTGATGTCAACGCCGCGGTAGCGGAACATCGGCGCGACCGCGCGGCCAAAACCGCGCCGGTGCGAGACAAAGCCGGGGACGATCCCGCCGTGGCCGTAGAGCTTTTGCGAATAGTCGGGCGGACGGGTGACGGCCTGGGTCCGTGCACTGCCGCTCGTGGCCCCGTCATAGGCTTCGTCGAGCCATACGCAGTCGAGAAACTCCATCAGCGGAAAATCGAGCACGTCCATCCAGACGACCGGGCTGTTGCCGTCATTGCCGTGATCGTGCCAGGTCCCGTTTGGCGTCAGGATCAGATCGCCGCGCGCGGCCGCGACGCGCTCGCCCTCGATTGTCGTATAGCCACCCTCCGCCGACAGGATCGTGCGGCTGGCGTTCGGGGTATGGATGTGGACCGGCGCGACATCGCCCGGATTGTAGATCGAGACCGCGACGCGCATCGTCGCGCTGACCTGCAAGCGTCCGCCAAGACCGGGGTTGGTCAACAGAAACTGCTGACGCTCGGCGAATTCGATCGGCGGGATCTCGGCCTCGCGGGCGAGCGCGGCGATGCGGTCGAGATAGGGCGAAATCTCGCGCCAGCGCCACAGATGCGGCAGCGCCTTCGTCTGGGCGGCGCCGACCCGGCCGGCGGCGATCCGGCCCTCGGCCGCGATCCCGGTGGCGCGGAACCAGGGCGGCTGCGCCGGTGCGTTGGCCTCGGTGCGCAGCCAGATGTGCAACGGGCTGGCCTCGGCATTCAGCCGCTCCATCGCTGCGCGCGCATCCGAGGGTGCGCCCGGTGCCGGCATCGTCATTCCAGTCCTCCTTATTCTCCCTACGACGGTTCGGCGGCCCGCGCGTAGAGTTTCAGATCGGCGACAAGGCCGGCATCGCGCTCGATGCCGTATTCGCCCTGTCCCTCCCGGTTCTTTTCCTTGACCAGGAGGACGGCGGGGTTGGCCGTCTCATAGAGCCGCAGGGTGCGGCCGTCGGCGGTGATCTCGGCGAGCTTTTCCTTGATCGGCGCCGGTTCGGTCCGCTCGCTGGCATCGACCAGTTCGACAAGGCCCTCAGGCGTAATGCCGGCCTTTGCGATCTCGGCCTTGAGCGCGGCCGCAGCGGCGGCCGCACTCCGCCGCTCGGCCGAGACCGCCTTGGCCTTCTCGCTCCTCTGCCGGCGATAGTCGGCGTACCAGACCTCGGCGCGGGTGCGGAAGGTCTCAGGAGACAAGGCGCGGGTGTCGATCCAGGCGCGGGCGCGGGTCCATTCGCGTGCGAGAAAGGCGCGGATCTGCGGCTCGCCGATCTCGGCGAGCCGGTCGGCGCGGATGGCGGCGGCCCAGTGCGTCTGTTCCCGCGTGCCGGTGAGGTCCGGCAGCGGCAGCGCTGCCGGCGCGGCAGCGGGCCGGGCGCCGGAGGGCGGACCGGCGGCGTGGCGCGCCTTCACCCGCTCAAACTGCCGGCGGTATTCCGCCTCCCATTCCTCACTGTCCGCATCGGGGACGAGGCCATCCTTGTCCGCGAAAAAGCGATTGGTCGCCTCGATCGCCGCCTCCCGCACCGAATTCAGATCCATCCCTGGCCTCCGCGGTTGCGTTTCCTGCCACCGGGAACGGTATCACGCCCGGCGCCGGAGAAAAGGGGGCGGTACGGGTGAGGCGCCGGCCAAAAGCGCATCGAGCGCCTCACAGAGACGCTCGATGGCAGACAGTGAAGCTCGGCCCGTTATTTCAAATTGCGGTCCCACAGGGCAAAAATCTTGCTCCACGTCTCCTCGGCGGCGAGCGCGTTGTAGGCCGCGCGTTCCGGAAAGCAGAAGCCGTGCTGGGTGCCGGGGAACACCTTCAGTTCGTGCCGCACATCGGCCTTGTCCAAGAGGCTCTTCAACTCGCCCGGGATGTGCGCCGGCACCGCCTGATCGGTCTCGGCAAAGGCGTAATAGAGTTCGCCCTTGATCCGGTCCAGGAGGCGGTGCGGGGAATCCTCCTTGTCGGTGATGATCCCGACCCCATAGAGCGAGGCCGCCGCCGCCATGCGGTGCGGGAAATGGGCGGAAACCGTGGTGATGTACTGCCCGCTCATGCAATGGCCGACGCAGCCGACCGGCCCGGGCTTTGCCGTGTCCTGCGCGTCGAGATAGGCGAGAAGCGCCGCCGTGTCATCGACGACAAAGGCGTTTGACAGCGAGTTCATCACGGCGCGCATGACCGCCATCTTCGCCTCGTCGCGCTGGGTGAGATCGAGGCGGATCGTCCCGAGCCGGTAATACAGGTCGGGCAGGAGGCAGAAATAGCCGTGCTTGGCGATCCGCCGCGCCATGTTGCGCAACTCCTCGCGGATGCCCGGCGCGTCCATGTAGAAGATGATGCCGGGATAAGGGCCGGGGCCGTCCGGACAGGCGGCAAAGGTCGGCATCAGCCCGTGCCTGGTGGTGACGGCGACATCCTGTTCGCGCATGGCGGTCTCCCTGGAGTGGTGCGGGTGTGCGGATGGTAGGGTGGCGTGATCCCGCCCGCTCTGTCACCCTTCTTTTTGCCGGCGCCGCTCTCAGCCCCGGAAGGGGTGGTTGAGGATGGCGCGCTGTTCCGGCGTCAGAGCCTGATAGAGTTGCCGCACCTCGGGAATGGCGGCCTTGAGGCCGGTGAGGCGGGCGGCGTCCACCTGCTCCTTGCGGGTGAGGCGATCGATCGCGGTCTCCTGAGACAGCGGCTTGATTGTCTCGCAGAGCCGACGCTCCTGCCGGGCCGTGCTGTTGGCGGTGCTCTCGATCTTGTCCCACAGCGGCTGCTGCTGCGCGTTCAGGTCGAGCCTGGCCGCGATATAGGCAAGCACTCCGGCGCGGCGCGCCAGCCGGTCGATGCAGGCTTCTTTCGGGTTTTGCCACGCCATCCGGCGATGCC
>JBOHMF010000493.1:0-3209 GCA_050730055.1 Allostellaceae bacterium | reverse complement strand
AGACATGGGCGAGGCGGTCCTCCTCGGTGCGGCGGCGCGCCTTGGCCAGCATCTCGGCCGAGATGTCGATCCCCGTCACCCGCGAATCCGGCCGGAAATGCGGCAGGGACAGCCCGGTTCCGACACCGACTTCGAGGATGCGCTGGCCCGGCCGGTCATTGACGATGCACACCGCGGCCTTGCGGCCGGGATGAAAGACCGGGCCGAAAACAATGTCATAGGAGTGGGAGAACAGCCGGTAGGTCCGGATCGTATCCTGCAAATCCATTCTCTCGCTCCCAATCCTGTCGCGGGGTCGGCGGTGTGCCGTGCAGCGCCGGTGCGCCAAGCCGTAGCACGTCCGGCAGACCGGGGACTACGGCACGTGCAGGGGGCAGTCATGCGGTTGCCAGACGGGCGGCCCGTTGCCTAAACACAGCCCGATCGCACAGGTTGCATCGCCGGTCGTCCGTGCAGGGCGGCGGCCGCGAGCGCACCGGCGGCCTACGCGCGCTTCCCGCACCCGCTCAGATCAGCGTGATGTGATCGGCCTCAAGGCCCTTCTTGCCGTCCACCACCTCGACCCGCACGCGCTGACCCGGGCCGAGCGCGTTGACGCCGCTGCGGCGCAGCGCGGTGACGTGGATGAAGATGTCCTTGCCCCCGCCGTCCGGCGAGATGAAGCCGTAGCCCTTCTCGGCCTCAAACCATTTGACCGCGCCCTCCATTGTCGTGGAAGGCCGGGGCGGGCCGCGGCGATCCTGTCCGCCGGGGGCGACCGCGGTGCTGTTGTCGATGCTCAGGATGCTCGTCACCAGGGGGCCTTTCGCCCCGGCGCTGACCTCGCAGGTGACGGAGGCACCTTCCTGGGCGTCCTCATAGCCGGCGCGGCGCAGGATTGCCATTGGCAGAAACGCGTCCTGCGACCCGTCGGCCAAGGTGACAAACCCGAAACCTTTGCTGGCGTTGAACCACTTGACTTTGGCTTCGACACGGCGAGCGGGAGGGGCATCCTCGCGGAAGAAGCCGGGGCGGCGGTCGTACATAGGTCCTCTAAACGCAGAATTGAATTGGGCGAGCGTGTCGAACACCGAACCATAGCGCAAGACCGTCCGTTCGCGCCAGCACTCACTTTGCCCGGCGCGCCCCGGCTCCCCGGAGGAGTAGAAATTTTCCCGACCGCCGCCGGCGCTGGCGCGGTCAGCCAGTGGCAGCGATCACCCTCTGGTTCTGTTCGCCCAACCCCTCGACCGACAGCCGCATCCGGTCGCCCGGCTTGAGGAATTGTGGCGGCTTCTGGCCGAGACCGACCCCCGCCGGGGTGCCGGTAGCGATCACGTCGCCCGGCATGAGGGTCATGAAATGGCTGACATAGCTCACGAGGTGATCGACCCCGAAGATCAGGTTGGCGGTGGTGCCGTTCTGCATGCGCCGGCTGTTGACCTCGGTAAAGAGGGCGAGTTTTTCCGGGTCGGTGAGTTCGTCGGTGGTGACGACAAAGGGGCCGATCGGGCCAAAGGTGTCGGCGCTCTTGCCCTTGGTCCACTGACCGCCGCGCTCGATCTGAAATTCGCGCTCGGAAACGTCGTTGACGACGCAATAGCCGGCGACATGACGGCGCGCGTCCGGGAGGGTGACGGAGCGGGCGATACTGCCGATGACGATGCCGAGTTCGACCTCCCAGTCGGTTTTTTCCGATCCCCGGGGGATCATCACGTCATCATTGGGGCCGCTGATGCACGAGGTCGCCTTCATGAAGATGATCGGCTCCTTGGGGATCGCGGCGCCGGTTTCGGCGGCGTGATCGCGGTAGTTGAGACCGATCGCGACCAGCTTTGGCACATGGCCAACGCAGGGGCCGAGCCGCGGATTTCCCGGCACCAGCGGCAGGCTCAAGGGATCGAGGCGGCGCAGCCGGTCGAGCGCGGCGGGCGCGAGCGCCTCGCCGTCGATGTCGCGCACCGTCCCGGAGAGATCGCGGATCTTGCCGTCGCGGTCGAGAAGGCCCGGTTTTTCCTGACCCGCGGGGCCGTAGCGTAAAAGCTTCATCGGATATCTCCCATGCGTATCAGAGGGTGAATCCGCCGTCGATGACGTGGACGGCGCCGGTCGTAAACCGCGCCTCGTCGCTGGCGAGATAGACCGCGAGCGCCGCCACCTCCTCGGCGGTGCCGAGCCGGCCCAAAGGCTGGCGTTCGATAAAGGCGCGGCGCGCCGCCTCGGTGCCGCCGACCATGCGCACACCTAAGGCGGCGATGCGGTCGTCGAGCGAGGGCGTCGCGATCGTCCCCGGACAGATCGCGTTAACGCGGATGCCCTTGTCGATAAAATCGAGGGCCACCGACTTGGTCAGCCCGATCACCGCCGCCTTGGTCGCGCCGTAGACGCAGCGGTTGGGCGCCGCCTTCACCGAGGAGACGGTCGAGGCGACATTGACGATCGAGGCGCCGAGACCGCGCTCCACCATCTTTGGCAGAAACGCGCGGATCATCATGTACATCGAGCGGACGTTGAGGACAAAGGAGGCGTCCCACTCGGCCGGCGTCACATCGAGGATGGTGCCGTGATGGACAAAGCCGGCGGCGTTGAACAGCACATCGACGGCGCCGATCTCAGCGGCCAGGGCGGCGATCGCCGCATCCTCGGTGACATCGAGCGGGCGCGTCGCGATCAGCGCATCGGCGAGCTCCGCCAGTTTTTCCGGGGAGATGTCGGTAGCGAGCACGCTCGCCCCCTCGGCGGCAAAGGCGAGCGCCGCGGCGCGGCCGATCCCCTGTCCCGCCGCCGTCACCAGCGCCCGCTTGCCTGCCAGTCGTCCTGCCATCCGCTCACCTTGCCACGCCGCCCGCCCCTCTGTAAATCGGCAGATCGCGTCGGATGCGGGAACCGCTGACGGCGCAGGGGGAGAGGAAAGATGGCGCGCGATGGCTTGGGCAGAGAAATTGCTGCGGGAGTTATCGGTGGACTTATTCTCTTTATTCTGATTGCCATAGTCGGTGCTCTTTGGAAGTGGACTACCAAGGAGGGATTGATTCAGGCAATAGGAGGCGTTACGCATGAACAGGTTCGCGAACAGATCGCTGAAGAGATGGCAAAGCACCCCGCGCCAAAAATGGAGAGTCCTAACTGAAGATACATAAGAAGGCGGAGGCGAGGGCGGCGAAGTTGGCCGGGTTGTCGTGGAAGTGGTGGTAAATTCGCAAGGACAGATCGACCATCTCCACAGCTTT
>JBOHMF010000492.1:0-3211 GCA_050730055.1 Allostellaceae bacterium | reverse complement strand
GGATGAAACTGGTCAGCACGATGAAATCGCCATGCGCGATATTGACGAAGCGCATCACGCCGGCGGACAGCGACAGGCCGGTGGCGAACAGCGTGTAAAGGCCGCCGAGCAGGATGCCTTGCAGGATCTGATTGATCCATACCGCCGCCATGGTTTCCGCTCACAGACCGAAATAATGCTGCATGACCACCTCGCGGCCGACCGCGCCCGGCCGACCCGCCAGCACGATACGGCCTTCGAGCAGACAATAGAAGCGGTCGGCGATCGCGAGCGAGCGCGAAATATCCTGCTCGACGACAACGATCCCGACGCCGCTTTCCTTGATGCGGGGCAGCATCGCATAGAGTTCGTCAACGACGATCGGGGCCAGGCCGAGGCTGATCTCGTCGCACAACAACAGTTTCGGGTTGGCCAGCAGCGCGCGGCCGAGCGCCACCATCTGCTGCTGCCCCCCCGACAGCGATCCGGCCTGCTGGCGCCGGCGGCCGGCGAGTTGCGGAAACAGTTGCCAGAATTCGGCAAAGCCGAAGGCGCCCTTGCGACCGACGCTCCAGCCGAGCCGCAGATTTTCCTCGACCGTCAGCGACGGGAACAGTCGCCGGCCCTCGGGCACCAGCACAACGCCGAGCGCCACGATCGCCGCGGTCGAGCGGCCTACGATCGTGTCGCCGGCAAATTCGATGCGGCCCTCGACCCGGCCACTCTGGCCGATGATCGCCTTCAAGAGCGTCGATTTACCGGCGCCGTTGGCGCCGATGATCGACACGATCTCACCCGCGCCGACAGTGATATCGACCGCGTGCAGCGCGCGAAACTGATCATAGAAAACCGACACGCCGGCGACCGCCAACAACGGGGGCTGCCCTGCCGCCGGTGTCATCGTCGAACTCTCTGGCATGCGCACGCTCACGTTCCGAGATAGGCTTCCCGGACGCGCCGGTCGGCGAGAACCTCATCCGGCGCGCCGGTGGCGATGAAATTGCCGCCCGCCAGCACCGCGAGCCGCGAAACCAGGCGCCGCAGCGCCCGGATCACATGCTCGATCCATACGATCGTGACGCCGGCGCGATGCACCTCGGCGATCGTGTCGAGCAGGATGTCGCATTCCGCATCGGTCAGCCCGCCCGCGATCTCGTCGAGCAGCAGAAGCCGCGGCCGCAGCGCCAGGGCCTTGGCAAGTTCGAGCTGCTTCATGTCGAGCAGCGCCAGTTGCCCGGCCGGTGTCCGCGCGCGGTCGGCGAGACCGGTGCGTACCAGTACTGCCTGCGCCTCGTCGCTGGCGCGCGCGACCGACATTCGCCCGCCATGCACGGCCGCCACCAGCACATTCTCGAACACGCTCATATGGGCAAAGGGTTTTGGGATCTGGTAGGTGCGCCCGATACCGAGCCGGCAGCGGTGCCAGGGTTTCAGCGCCGTGATGTCGGCGCCCTCAAACAGGATGCGACCACCGCTCGGCGGCAGGACGCCGGCGATCAGGTTGAACAGCGTCGTCTTGCCAGCGCCGTTTGGCCCGAGAATGCCGACAATCTCGCCGGCCGCGACGGTGAAGTCGAGGTGATCGATGACCTTGAGCCCGCCAAACGCCCGCGACAGCGAGGCGAGTTCCAGCATCGCCCGGTTTCCTTGACTGGCGCGCGGGCGGTCTCGGCAACCGCCTCAACTATACTTCATCGCTTCGGGCGCGCCGGCGACCGGGACGTTGGGCGCCTCGGTATCGTCGACAATGGCCAGCTCCAATGGCCATCTCTTGCTCTTGCGCCACTGGCCGCCGCAGCATTTGGTCTCCGAGGTATTGGGGAAAGGTCCTGTCTTGAAATTGATCGGTCCGACAATCGCGTTGACGGAATTGTCGCGCACCGAGTCGCGGATCGCGGCGGGATCGAGGCTCTTTGTCTTTTTCAGCGCCGCGATTGGCACCTCCAGCAGGGAATGGCGGAAACCCAAGGCCATCGACGCCTGCACATTGGTGGCCTTTTCATAAGCCTCGGTCAATTCCAGCGAGGTCTGGTGCGTTAGACTGGAGGAATAAGGATAAGACTTGAACCACCACACTTCGGTGATAAAGCCGACGGCGCGATCGCCAAACGGGTAGAGCCCCTGCGGGAACTCGCCGACCTTGCCGGCGGTCAGTGCCTTTGGCCGATAGCCCTGCTGCGCGCATTGGTCCCAGAACACCGTGAAATCCGGCCCCGGCACAACGGTCAGGCAGATCTCGGCGTCGCCGGCCTTGAACGCGGTGATCTGCGTCGTGTAATTGCTCGATGGCAGGTTGAAGCGTCCGGGATCGACCACGGCAAACCCGGCCTTCTTCATCGCCGGCGGCAGGACGCGGGCGAAGGTGCGCCCATCGTCGTCATTGGCAAACAGGACGCCGATCTTCTTGTCGGTTGGAAGGCGCTTCCACACCGCGAGGTTGGCCGCAGTCGCTCCGGCTCCCGTGAAGAAGAAATTATAGGTCCACTCAAATCCCTTTTTCAGATCGCCCTTGCGGCCAAAGAAATAGGATTCGAGCGGGCAATCATTGCTGACGCACGGCATACCGTTGATTTCGCACTGGTCCGAAACCGGGATGACGGTTTCCGGCGTGGCAAAGGCGGTGACGATATGGACCTTGTCGTTGAGGATCAGTTCCTGAGCCACTTCCGAGGCGCGATTGGGGTCGGACTGGCTGTCCTTGGTGACAATCTCCAGAGGGTGCCTGGTGCCGTTGATCGTGATCGAATTGCCGGTGAATTTTCGCACCGCATCGATCGCCCAGTTCATTTCCTGATAGAACAGGGCAAGCGCGCCGGTGCGCGGCCCGACAAGACCGATCTTGACGGTCTCGGGCACGGCAAAGGCTGGCCGGGCGACGGTGGCCACACCCGCCGCGAGGCCGCCCGTGGCGACCCCCTGAAGCACCCGCCGACGGGTGACCAAATGGCCGGTTTTGCTCATGTTTCCTCCCTGTCCTGCGTGCCGCGGTTGTGGCCGCGAACTGTTTCGCCCGCAGCATAAGAGCGACAAAGGCGGAATTCAAATCGATCCCCGGAAGCGGTCGGCCGGCGCGGAAATGCCGCAGCCTTTTGTCTCCGGCAAGATCGGGCGCGGTGAACGGCGGCCTTGCGCGTGTCAAAGCGCCTTGCACGACCCGTCGCACTCGTCGGGAAAGAGGCTCATGCCGCAGGCGCAGGGGCCGCGATGACCGGCGACGCCGGGGTCGGGGGGG
>JBOHMF010000491.1:0-3225 GCA_050730055.1 Allostellaceae bacterium | reverse complement strand
ATCGTCCCGAATAATCGCCTGTTCGACTCCAAGTGTGCACAGCACGTCGAGACCGCTCACAAATCCGTAGCCCAGCGCAACGAGGCCGAAGTCCGCCGGTGTCAACAGTCTGACCAGAATCAACGTGTTAATGATGCCGATCAGGCGGCGCACCACGCGCCAGGCGATCACCCATGCCGCGCCGTGCGCCGTCCGTTGCAGAATGGACCCCTGCCGGGCCAAACTCGCCAAGCCGGCATCCTCGTCCGGTACCGGGGCTGGTCCGGTCCGCCGCTCAGCGGTCACTCTACGGTCGCCGCCCGCCCGCCGTCACTCCAGTTTCGGAACCGGAAATCGGGTCCACGCTGCATGGTGTTCCTTTGGCTCCGCCGGCGCCACCGCCGGAGGCAGCTTGCGCCGCTCCGCCCAGCATATACCCGAGCCGCCCGGCGGCGGACACCCGCTCGTGTTCACGTCAGCGCTATCGGGGCCGGAGGCCATTAGGTCGTCCAGACCTGAACTGGACCGATCGTCGGATCACCAGATCCCACGCCTACATCCACCGCTTCGGGCATAATGTCCGGCCTGGTGAGCGCCGCACGGCCCCCGATCCCGAGGGAAGGCATGCAAACCTCCATGCCGACCCTCGCCCTAACCTACCTGCTCCCTTCGCCATCCAAAAATTGGAACAAATACTCGAGGACCGCAATTCGCTCGAACTGGTGGTGGCTGCGGACGCGCGGCATAGCGAAGAGGCGCGACATGAAGGGAAAGCTCGCGTCCATGAAAGGGGTCAGCAACAGAGCATTCAGAATCGGGAAGCGCCGCGGGTACCGCCCGAGTCGCTCCTTGATCCGGTAATTCAGCCGCCGCAACGAAGGTGGAAGCGCGTACAGCAGCAAATCCGGAATCATCCCACCGAGGGGCGTATTCCCGTCAAACGGAAAGCCGTGGCTCGACGGATGCCGCGCCAACGCGTGATCCAACTCCCGGATCATAAGGCTCTCGAAGTTGCCAAAATGCTTCGACCGGATCGGGAGACAAAGTGCCGATTCAACGACCCGTTGATCATAATAGGGTAGAATCGAACTCCCAAAGCGGTTGTCGAGGCTGTTGGCCCGCCCAAACCATGATCTGCATCGAAAATGTGGATAGAGACATTCTACCTGGCGTCGATCAAGCTTCGAGCCAGCAACTCCAAGCAACGCCTCAACCTTCCGGGTCAGCCCGTCCTCGAAGCAGGCATGAAGGGCCGGAGCCGCCAATATCGCTGGGTTGAAATGGCTCAAAAAACAACGGACGAAATTTCGGGCCGAGAGGTTCCGTCCGACAAACTTGAAGAAGTTGCGATATACCTCGCCGCCCCCACCATTGAGGATGACAACGTCTCCAAGGCTCCGTTCAACGCGGATGATATTCTCCGCGTTCGAATGGAACATTCCCATCTGTGGAAAACCGTCGTACCAATGGAAGTTCTCCCGCGCCATTTGAGGGAAGCGCTCCGGTGTCACGGGGCAGCAACGTTCCTTGTCGACGTGCTCGAGCGGAATGTTCTCGGCGCCAGCAAGCTGCTTCGCAGCCCGTACGTCGTGGCCACTCTCAGGCCCGTAGACAAAAAGAGATGGCGTGATTCCAAGCGAGCGCAGCGCCGCAAGAAGGAGGCGGCTGTCATAGCCACCGGAGAAGCTGAGCTTGATCCGGCCCTGGAATGCCTCCGCCAAGCTGGCCAAGTATTCCTGGAGTACGAGGATATTCTGCCTCAACTGTTCAGATAACGGCGACGGCGATTCTCCCGGACAAAGAATGACGTCCCGGTGGATAATGCGAGGCACCGGATCAAAGGTAATGGCCTCGCCCATGTCGAGTCGCTGAACTTCCTCGATGGGCGTTTCTGTCCCGAAGGTCACGCCGTTGAGCACGTACTCGATGCATTCCGCCGCGTGCACCGTTCGCCGTTGGATGTTTCGGGCGAGCGCAAGGAAGGACGCGCTGATTATTCGGAAATTTCGATCATGGTACACCTCGTATGCCCCGAGGGGGTCGCGCAGGAGCGTCGTCCGCCCCGCCCGGCGCTCGATCAGAGCGTAATGGCCACGGCAACCCGCAAGGGCAGCGGCATGATTGCTCTCCCGCCAGAACAGGCGGAGGGCCTCGGGTCCGGAGCGCCTGGAATAGATGAATGTGCCGCAGCTGGCGATGAAGTCCGTATCGCCGAAGCGCACCAGGTCCGCCGCTGCCCGCCCGTGCTTGGGGTAATAGTCGAGGATATATGCAGGATCTTCGATCCGGACGGGCTCCCCGAGGCCGCTCTGGCGAAACTGCAGTCGCGCCGCGTTCGCGGCCACGATAGGGTCGGCGTCGTATCCTGCCACTGCGATGAAGAACCCGCCCATTTTGGAGATGGCCCCTTTCCGTTGCTTTCAGAAGCTATCAAACGAGGAGCGCGCGGGATAGCCGGTTGACGATCGACGAGTCCGCACCGGACAAATGAGAGGCGGGCTCTTGTGCGGCATGACCGCGACCTGACGCATTCGGCACGGAACGCCGTCACCGAGCAACCGGACCGTACTCTGAAGCGGCCGCCAATTACCCCTGCGTGAACCAAAGCCTGTCACGTTAACAGAACAGACATGAGCGGGCGGCTCCGAGCGAGGCAAAACGAAGCTGGTCCCGGCTGGGGTCGCCATGCGCAGACCTTGCGGGAAAGGCCGATGGTGAGCACCGTGGAACCGTCGCCGGCCAAAATCGCCTGGAACTCCCGGCCACCCCGCACCACAGTCGATCAACACAACGGCGAGGCCGGGTCCCGCCCGCTATCACGATCGTGAGTACGGCCACCAAGAGTTTGGTTTAGACTCAGGAGCGTCGTGGCCTGCGAACTGCTGGTTCAGCGCCATCGACCGCCGTCGTCATCAGGGAACGATATGCGCCAAGTCACAGTAAGCGTACTGATGCCGGCCTTCAATGCCAGCCGCTTCATTCGGCAGAGCATTGCCAGCGTGCTCGGCCAGACGTTCGAGGATTTCGAGCTGCTTGTCATCGATGACGGCTCGACCGACGACACCGTCGCGATGGTTGAGCAGATGCGCGATCCTCGGCTCAGGCTGCTGCCGAACCCGCGCAATCTTGGTATCGTCGCATCGCTCAACCGGGGCATTGCCGCGGCACGCGGCCGGTACGTGGCGCGATTCGACTCCGACGATATCTGCCGCCCGAATCGATTCGCCCGCCAGGTAGAATTCCTGG
>JBOHMF010000490.1:0-3228 GCA_050730055.1 Allostellaceae bacterium | reverse complement strand
GCTTTGAGCGCATTCATCGCTCAAACCTGATCGGCATGGGCGTCCTGCCGCTCGAATTTGCGGAGGGCACGAGCCGCAAGAGCCTCAAGATCACCGGCGAGGAAACCTTTGACATCACCGGCATCGCGGACGATCTGAAGCCGCGCGCGCGGCTCTCGCTGCGCCTTCATCGGGCGGGCGGCGCCAGCGCTGAAGCCCCGCTTTTGTGCCGGATCGACACGCGCGACGAGCTCGAATACTACCGGCACGGCGGTATTCTCCACTATGTGCTGCGCAGCCTGCTGAAAGCGGGCGGTTAACCCGGCGGCGGGCGGCGCGAGAGACCGTGGACGAGGATGCCGGCGGCAATCAGGAGAGCGCCGGCGGCGCGGTTCGCCGTCATCTGCTCGCCGAGCAAAAGGGCGCCGACGACAACGACAGTGACCAGTTCGGTGTTGGCAACGATCGCATAGCTCGATGGGCCGAGCCGCGGCACGGCATAGGAAAACAGGGTGATCGACAGCGCCCCGGCGCCGAGCGCGATAAACAGGATCGCCGCCCAGCCGAGCGCGCTCTGCGGCATTCTGAGACCCAGAACCAGCGCGGCTCCGAGATAGGTGAGACCAAAGCCGAGATACAGAAAAGCGGCGCCGGCGAGCGGCGGATGGCGGCCCATCAGCCGCGCGTTGAGAGCGAGATAAAAAGCGTAGATGAGCGGCCCCGGCACGGCCCACAAGAGGCCGCGCGGATCGATCCGCCCGGCGTCGATCCCCGGCGCGGTGATCAGCGCCGCGCCCACAAGGATCATCGCGATGCACAGGACGGAGATCCGGCGCACCGGGTGACGAAACCAGAGCCGCTCGATGATCAGGGTCAGCGCCGGATAGGTGTAGAACAGCAGCACCGCGGTGCTGGTTTCGAGCCACCTGAGGCTCTCGAAATAGCACAAGGTCTGCGCCGCGCCGAGCGTGGCACCGATGAGGGTCAGGCGGAACGCGCCGCGCCGGCCCTCGCGGACGAGATCGATCCGGGCAAAGCCGGCAGCCAGACCGATGACGAGAAGGCCGATCGCGTAGCGCCAGAACAGAAGCGAGGGCGCGCTTACCCCCTCGGCATAAAGACACCGCGCGGTGATCGGCAGAAACCCGACCATCACGCTGCCGGTCATCGCTGCGAGCACGGCTGTTCCGGCCCGCCCCGGCACGGCCGAAGCCCAGCCCGCCGGACGAATCGGCCGGCTCGGCCGGGCGCGATCCGGGCGCGCGGATTCTCCCGTTCGCCCGGCCGGATTGTTCAGGTCCGAGGTCATCGCTCATGCTCCGCCGGGTCGACCGGAGCGGCAGGGACGCCCGAATACCCCGGCGATCGGAGAAAACCCCGTCATCGGGCGATCCCGGCGTAACCGTCGATCCTGCCCGCATTGTTCTCGCTTGCCTCAGGAACGCAACTGATCGCATGATCGCAGCGCGACGCGCGACCCGATACCAACCTGATCAATCACCAATCCGTTCAAGCAGGGATACGGACACCGGCACCATCGTATAGCGGTCAGCGTCAACTCAGGTTGATATGAGGGGGGGAAGGCATGAAGCATCTCGGTCTGTGGACCGCCGCCGGGTTGGCGGCGCTATCCTTGAGCGCCTGCGTCGGTCCAGTCGGGCCGACCGTCCCTGTCGCCCCCGGGGCGGGCAAGCCGTTCCCGGCCTTTGCCGCCGATCAGGCGACCTGCGAGCAGTATGCCACCGCGCAGGTCGGACCGGAGGCGGCCTATGCCAACAACCGCGCGATCGGCAGCGCCATCCTTGGCACCGCGCTGGGAGCCGGTCTTGGCGCAGCGGTCGGTGGCGGTCACGGTGCCGCGATCGGAGCGGCCTCGGGCGCGGTGCTCGGCACCGCCGCCGGGGCGAGCGGCGCCGGTTATGCGCAGATGTCGGTGCAGCGGCGCTACAATCTCGCTTATGCCCAGTGCATGTATGCGCACGGCAATCGCGTGCCCGGCTTTTCGCCGCCGCCGCAGGGCGCTTATGGCGAGGAAGGGCCGTCGCCCGGTGGTCCACCCTATGGTGGTCCGCCGCCCGGAGGGACTTATGGCGAGGAAGGCCCGCCGCCCGGCGGTCCTCCCTATGGCGGCCCGCCCTCTTATGGACCGCAATCTTATGGTCCACCCGGGCAGCCGTCGGGCTGGGCCCCGCCGCCTCCACCCTGATCGGAACCATGAAACCCCGGCCTCGGCCGGGGTTTCATTTTGCCTCTTTTCCCACACTCGGCGCGGCAAACAGACCGCCGCCGAGAGGACGGTGGCGGATCGCCTTGACAAAGAACCCGGGAGGATCGCCTTTCGGGTTTATCGGCGGGATGATCACGGTCCATTCGCGGCAATCGACCATGACAAACGGGCCGCCCTTGGGCGGCGGGACCGGACCGCAGCGCCCGGAGGCGGCGAGTCGCGCCGCCGCCGCGTCGATCTCGGCGGGGCTGAACCGGTGCGCGCGCTCGGGGTTCCACCAACTCTCCCAGCGCGTCGCGCCAAGTTCGCGGGTGAAATAGAAGCGCTCAACCTGGCTCGCCTGATCGGGCGCCTTGCCGCCGTAATGCTCGGAGATAAGGGTCAGAAGCGTGACCCCAGCGTCGTAGCGTACCGGCTTCACCTGCCAGTGCGTATAGGCGAAGTTGAGCCGGGACGGGCAGGCTTGCTGGTGGCCTTCCCGCAAGTCATTAAGCCGCGCCACGGTCTCGCCCTGAAGCGGGCCGCCTGGCCGGTAGAGTGCGATGATCCACGAGCGGGCGAGTGCAGCGGGGCCGATCGGGTCGTGGCACCCCGCCCCGACAAAGAGCTGAAACCCGGCGCCGGCATCCTCGGTGGCGCCGATCGACACCGCGCCCGGCGCAAAGAGGACGATGTCGCCGCCATCGCCTTTGCCGGTGTCAAAGACGCCAAAGCGGCGCCCCTCGCCGACGCCAAAATCAAACGAATCCTCGACCACCGTGCCAAAATCGGCGGTCCGGACAGGGAAGGAATCATGCCGCTGATAGCCGAGCGGCAGCGCCGCCCGGTCGCGCGTCGCGGGATGATCGTCCTTGTGGTAGGGCAGCCGCTCGCCTGGCAAGAGATCGCGCTGGCGCGTGCAGCGCCCGCCGGGATCGATCGGACTCACCCCCTCGATCACCGTGCCGGCGGCATCGAGGCAGACGTTCTGGATCATAAAGTCGCGCACCAGCGCCGGCGTCGCGGCAAGGCTCGTTGCGGCC
>JBOHMF010000489.1:0-3239 GCA_050730055.1 Allostellaceae bacterium | reverse complement strand
CAACCAGGCTGCACACTCTCCCGACGCGCAACCGAACGCCTGGCAGGCGTGCGCGAGCGATTATCGTTCGTCGATGGCCTTTCCCTCCCGCTGGTCAGCGATGACGCCGGCCACGTTCGCCTCTGGGCGTTTGCCGGCGCGCTGGTTTCGGCCGCGCTCGCCCACGCGCTTCAAGTCGCGGGCTTTGTTCCGCTCGCCTGGGATGCCTTCTCTCTCACCATTCGTGCCGCCGACCCCGCTCGGCTCGCATCCGCCCTCGCGCGTCTCGATCCGGCGACGGCCTACCCGCCGCTTCCCGCGAACCTTCCCGCAGCGCTGAAATTCAGTGCCTGCCTTCCTCCCGCAATCGCCGAGGCCGTCCTTCGCGCCCGCACCGACGTCGGCAACGAAGTCGCGGAAATCCTGGCGCGGCCGGTGCGGATTTCGCACCATTGATCAGGCCGCTATACGGGCTTTGACGCCCGCCTGCCGTTTCTCTTGCACACCCGCGCTGCCTTCCCGCCTTGCAACGCCGCCCTCCGCCCACGAAACCAGGGCGTCGGGCGCCATGTAAAACCGACTAGGTCGGCAACTTGTGCCATGCTTTGCGTCACTTGCAACGCCGGAGCGCTTGGCCCTGCTCTGGCCGGATGCTCCAACTTCCTACGAACCTGTTTCGCCGTTCAGAGGTCGCTTCCGTAGCCGCCCGCCGCGCCGGCGCTTGTCCCATCCTGTCATCGGGTCCACCGCCCGAAAGCCGAGCCCACGGCGCGCCGACAGGCTCCGTCGCCGCTCGATGGCGATGCCAGGCGCTCGATCCAAATCTCCTGCCTCGGCAGCCCGGGTTCGAACCAGTTTCCGCAGCCGCTCAAGCACTCCGAGCGGTGGGCGGCGGTAGCCCCTGCACCGGCTTCGCGCCGTGCAGCGGTTCGGCACCGGCATGAGGGTCGCCGCGACGCGAGCGTGCGGCGCGGTGTCGCTGCACCGCCGGCGCCGTTTTGTCTCAGGCCGCCAACGCCCGCCGCACCGCTTCGGGTTCGCACGCGATCACCCGGAGCAGCGTTGCGGCCGGCCCGGACGGGCGCCGCCGCCCTTGCTCGTATTGCTGCACCGTATCGATCGTGAATCCGAAGCAGCGGGCAAACCGGGCTTGCGACATGCCGAGCCTGATGCGCAGCGCTTTTACTTCCCCGGGCGTCGGCGGTGGAAATACCTTCGCCGCACCGGTCAGGTCGGGCGCGGTCCAGGCGTCCCTATCCTCGACTGCATGACGTGCGATCGTCGCTTCGGCCGGCAGCCGGCGCGCCGCCAGCGTGGTCCGCAAGCGCGCTGCGTCGATGTCATCCCGGGAACGCTTGACGATACGCATCTCGCTCCTTCCTGCTCGAATGCCGCAAGCTGATGATCCTGCGCGCGCCGGGCCGATCGGTGTAAACGCAAGCCAGAATCCGGTTTCCGACCTTTCCGATCGCGCGAATCCTGGTCTCGCCATACGCCCGCCGGGCATCGACGGTTTCCAGTGTCGGGCCATCGAACAACAGGATGGCAAGGTCGAACGGAAGCCCGCGTGCCGCCTCGTTCCGGGCGCTCTTGATAGCGTCCCACGCGAACACCACCACCGATATATATACGTCATAGACGCATGGCTGCAAGGGCTGGGATCAAGCTGGGCGGCTGCATCTGAGCCTCCGGACTCACGTGGCGACGGCGGGCGGAGGCTCTTTGGTCAGCCGGTTGCTCGCAGCGGCACCACCGCACCGGCCGGTTCCGCCTCGCCCATCAGTTCGGCGGCGCGCCGTGTCACGGCGTCGGCAGCCGCGAGCAGCACCGGCCGCGCCGCTTGCTTCACTCCGCTGCTGCTCCCACCGACTCCTCGGTCGGCCAGCCACGCAGAACATCCGGGCAGAAGTCCGCGCCGCTCGGCCAAACGATGGTTCAAAGCTCGGCACCCAGCCGCACCTGGCCGAAATGGGCAGCATCGCGGAGCGGACCAAACACCCCATCGAGGCGCAGACGGCCGGCCAGGTTGATCTCACCCGCCGCGCCATCGGCAAAGCGCAGGAACAGACGATGATCGCTGAGGTGGCGGACTTCGACGATCTGGTGCATGGCATCACTCCAATGGTGCGATCGGTTTCCAGGGGGCGTGTTGGGCGGCAGGCTGCCAGGCGTCGCGCAATTCGGGCTGATGCAGCGCTGCCCATTTGGTCACGAGCCCGCGCACCCGGGGTGACAACGCACCGCCGACGATCTCCAGCGTCTCGATCGCCACCCCGTGCCGCCGCCCTCGCGGCTACCCTCGAGCCGCCTGGAGCAATATCACCCTGACTGGAATCGCCAGATGCCGGTCATGGTGATGAAATTGCTCGAGAAAACAAACATGGAGCACGTTCAGTCACCCTGAACGTGCTCCAGACGGTGACCGCCGGTTCCGCAACGCGGGCAAGCCGGGCGAGAGATGCAACGGGACCGTCACAAGGTCCTTTCCCGGTTGCGCTTTCGTCCTTCGCCCTCGCCCGCTCCTTGCCGCGGTTGGCGCAACCCGAGTTTCCCGGCCGCGCGGCCCTCTGCGGGCTTGGCTCCCGGCGCCGCTCCCGGCGCCCCGGATCGAACGCGCTTGCGCTTGCCCGGATCCGCCTTGGCGCGGGGCTGCTTGACGTCGGCGATCCCTCCGGCGCGCGCGATCCGTCCGCCGCGCTTGGCCGGCGCAGGCTTATCCGCTTTCCGCACGCCGGCACCGTCGGTGGCATCGATATCCACTCCGAACAGCCGGGAAAGATCCGCCCCGTCCAGCACGCGGCCCGGCCGCGGCGCCCGGCGCGCCACCGGCGGGGCCGCCGCCGATGCGAGCAACTCCGTCTCGTCTACGGCCCGCAACCGGAACAGCAGCTCCGGCTCGTCGTCCAGCCTGGCACCAACGCCGTACAGCGCCGCGGCGACGTGCTTGCACATCGCCGCATAATCGGGGCAGGTGCAGGAGAAGCGGATCTCCGCCGGCTTCGGAAACAACCCCGCCTCCTGGCGGCAGATGCGCTCCATCACACTCCGGGAAAGACGCCCCTGGAGCAGCTCGACCAGCGAGTCGATCCCGCCGGCGCAGTCCCGGCAAATTCCGGCCCACGCGCTCCGGTCGATGCCGGCGATGCCGATCCTGACGCTGTAAAGCGAGGTTCCGCTGACCAGCGCCACCACCTCGGTCGGCCCGATCTGCAGATCCACGACCGAACCGTTCCGCGCGGAGGCGCGCCCGCGCGGCAACC
>JBOHMF010000488.1:0-3246 GCA_050730055.1 Allostellaceae bacterium | reverse complement strand
GGCTCGGCCCGCGCATCGACAAGAGGGTAAACAACCCGGAAACCGATAAGCAGGGCGCGCTGAGGACCTTGCTGCCAGGTGTCCTGCGCACGCAGAACGAGCAGGACCCTAGAAAGGCTTCTCTAGGATTACTATCGACTGATTCACGGGAGCTCCGCCCCATGGCACTTCCGTCGCGCCGACGAATTGTTGCACCTCGAAGCCCAGCCTCTCGGCCCACACCTCGATGGCGCCGCGCTCGATAAACATGTTCAGATGCTCTGCGTTGTCGGCGCGCTGCGCGGCGACGGTATCGACAAAGATTTGCCAATGGCGCGGCTCCGCGAATTCGAGGAATGAGAACACTGCCTTTCCGCCGGGTTTGAGAACCCGCTGCATTTCTTCGAGATATATGTAGGATTCGGCGTGCAGCAGATGGGTGAAGAGGCTGAATGCGACGATCATGTCAACCTCGTCGGGGACTATCGGAATCCGCAGATCGCGATTGAGCATGAAAACATATTGGGGCGGGGATATGGAGTTGGCATATTCGAGCAGCTTGGGAATAATGTCGATCCCCAGATAGGAGATCTTCATTGTGCGACCGAGAACGGTGGCGAGCCGCCCGCTTCCGCATCCGAGATCGATGATCGACATACCGTCGCGCAGACCGGCGTACCGCACGATGCTTGATTGGATGAGACCCATCTCTTCGAACCGGCCGCCCACGGCGCGGCTCATGGCCTCGTCCAGGGGATAGGTGGCGACGAGCCGGGCGACCAGCCGCTCGTAATCCCCGACAAAATGAAATTGCGCCATCGGTGGCCTCGCCGTGCCCGCGCGTGATCTCAGCCTCTCCGATCCTATTCGAGGGGAGCGTTTTGAATCAACTGTGACGTGCTATTCATGTCAATTTACCCGTGGAACGACAGTCGCATGGATATGCGGGCCGCACTCGCGCATGACAAAGCGGGAATCGGGATTCCGCCGAATCGCCGGGACCCTACTCGTCATTCTCCTGCCGAAACGGGGAAAATTCGGCGAGACCTTCCATCTTGCGCTCGGTCATCCGCCGTTCGCGGGCGAGATACTCGGCGACGGCGCGGCGAAAGCCGGGGTCGGGCAGATAGTGGAGGCTGTAGGTCGGCACCGGCAGATAGCCGCGCTGGATCTTGTGCGGACCCTGGGCGCCGGCCTCGACCCGCTTCAGACCGTGAGCGATCGCAAATTCGATCGCGCGGTAATAGCAGCATTCGAAATGGAGGAACTTGTATTCGCCGTGGCTGCCCCAGTTGCGCCCGTAGATCGTGTCCTGGCCCAGGAGGTTGAAGGCGCCGCCGACATAACGCGCGCCGTCCTTGGCCATGATCAGCACGATCCGCTCGGCCATGCGCTCGCCGATCATGTGAAAGAACCGGCGATTGAGATAGGCCGAACCCCATTTGCGGTCCGAGGTCGCCAGATAGAGCTTGTGAAAGGCGTCCCAGTGCTGCGGCTTCAGGTCCGGTCCGGTCAGAACCTCGATCGCCATGCCGGGTTCGAGCGCCTCGCGGCGTTCCTTTTTGACCGCCTTGCGCTTGCGCGAATTGAGCGCGACGAGAAAATCGTCAAAATCGCGATAGCCCTCGTTGATCCAATGAAACTGCTGGCCGAGACGTTCGAGAAATCCGGCTTCGGCAAAGAGCTGTGCCTCCTCCGCGTGCGGAAAATTGACGTGCAGCGAGGACATCCGGCGCTGCCGGACAAACTCGACCAGTCCGGCGATCAGGTGTGCGCGCGCCTCGGCGGGCGCGTCCGGCCGCACCAGCAGCCGCGGCCCCGGTACCGGGGTGAACGGCACGGCGGCGAGCAGCTTTGGATAATAGCGTCCGCCGGCGCGCTCATAGGCGTCGGCCCAGCCGTAGTCAAAGACGTACTCGCCATAGGAATGGGTCTTGGCGTAAAGCGGGACGACGCCGACGATCCGCCCGGCGCTGTCGGCGAGCGAGAGATGTTGCGGGGTCCAGCCGCTGCGCGGGGTGGCCGAGCCGCTCTCTTCAAAGGCGTTGAGAAAGACGTGCGAGACGGTCGGGTTGACCGCGCCGGCACAGGCGTCCCACTCCGCCGCCGGGATCTCGGCGATGGCGGAATGGACCCGGATGGTGATTGCCGCCTCGCTCATCGCCGCCCGAGAGGCGTGCCGCGCCGCATTCTGTTTCCGTCCAACCGCCGTCTCCCGTCCCGCTTCGCGCGCGTTTGACGCGCCTCAAAGATAGGCGCTGCGCGGCGCCTGTCCAGCGCGCCGCGAAACGGCCCCAATCGCCCTTTAGCACCCGCCGGAATCGAGGAAATCATGCGCGCGCTGGCCACTGTCCTGATTCTGTCTGCGCTTTGCGCGGTGCTGCCGGACTGGCCGGCGGCGCGGGCCGCCACCCTTGGGGAGGCGCGGATCGGTTTCAGCGCCGAGCGGGTGCTGGTCGTCAATGGCCGGCGCTTTGTCGGCCCTATGTGGCAGATGCCGGGTGTGCAGCGGCAGGAGCAGCAATTGCCGGCGATAAAGCCGGTCTTTCTGCTGTTCGCCGATCGCCCCTATGGCGAGGTTCTGCTGCCGCAATTGCACACCGTGGTCCAGATCCCGCTGCCCAGGGCGTTTGCGCTGCTCGACGATCCCCGCCTGCTGCGCCATCCGGTCGGGCATCAGACCATCGACGGCATCGCCACGATAAAATATGCCGTCGCGATCGCGGCACCCGCGGGTCGCGCGACGGGGTCGCTGTGGCTCAGCCGCGACGGCATCGCGATGCGGTGCGACGCGGTTTTCCGCGCCAGGGGCGGACAGGTTGCGACGATTCACTGGGAATTGCACGATGTCAGGATCGGTCCGCAGCCGGCCGTCCTGTTCACGGTGCCGCGCGGCTACAAGCTGCTGCCGGCCGCGGCGGTCGCACCGCTTCTGGGCTTGCGGCTGCCAAAACCCCGCCGGGCCGATCCGGCTGCGCCGCCGCGCTGAACCGCTGCGCGCTGGTCGTTTTTTGTGATGGCCGCGCTGGCCTTTCTGCCGATCTGGGCGATCCGGCGCTTTCTGCCGGAACCGGAACGCGGCAGCCAGAGCTGGCTCAAACCGGGAGAGCGCGATGCCGAAGCGGCGGCGCACTCACAGCATCATGAAGATTCGCGGCAGAGCGATGCCAACGCTTCAGAAGTGTCCAAATTGCAAGAAACCATGCTCGCAGCGCATATCGAGCCCCGGAGCGGGTTGATCCTGCACGAAGACCCGACCCAGTGCAG
>JBOHMF010000487.1:0-3253 GCA_050730055.1 Allostellaceae bacterium | reverse complement strand
CAACATCCGCTGCCGCCCGCTTTGCCTCCGTTGACGCCCCAGGGTGTGAAAGCAATGCCGTCGATGCGCACCGAGATGACCGCTTCCGGCGCCAGGAGCTCGAATTCGCGGATGATGCCGCAGCCGCCGCGCCAGCGCCCCGGCCCGCCGGTGTCCGGGTTGATCGCATAGCGCCGCAGGCGGACCGGATAGATCGCTTCGAGAAATTCGGCCGGATAGTTCTCCTGCGCGACCAGATAGACGGCGTCGTTGCCGTCGGCAAAGGGGCGGGCGCCATAACCGACCCCGATCCCGTCAGACATCAGAAACAATTCGCCATTGTCGCCCTGCCCGCGCAAATACCAGATCACATAGGCGCTGTGCGAGGCCATCGCTCCGCCCCGGGTCGCCGTCGCGATCAGGCCGAGACAGACCGCCATGTGGCGCATCAGGGTGACGCCGCGCAACCCGAGCGGTGCCGGAAAGCGCGGCTGCAACACCGATCCCTCGCGCAGATGCACCGCGTCGAGCACCTGTTCGGCGCCGGCGTTGATCAGATGCTCGGGACTCTCGCCAAGCAGGTAGGAGGCGAACACCGCCGCCGGCACCGACGGACTCATCAGAAAATTGACCGGGCCGGGTGTCTGGTCGTCGCTGTCCCCGGTATCGAGTTCGATGCGGTCCTCTGCGACCGTGAGGCGATAGCGCAATGTCACCGGGCCGTGACCCTGCCCGTCCGAATCGAGCGAGTCGGCAAAGCGGTATTCGCCGGGCGGGATCAGCGCATGGAAACGCCGGCGCACGGCGGCTCGGGTGCGCGCCACCAGCTGTGCGAAGGCGTCGGCCACGCAGGCGCGGCCAAAGCGCGCAAACAATTCGACGAGGCGGCGCTCGCCCAATCGGATCGCCGCGATCGAGGCACGCGTGTCGCCCTGCACCATCGCCGGGAAGCGCGAATTGCGGACAAAGACGCGCAGGAGTTCGTCGTTGAACCCCCCGTCGCGAGCGATCCGCACCGGCGGGACGATGATGCCTTCCTGAAAGATCTCTTCGCAATCGGGCGACAGCGACCCCGCGCGCATCCCGCCGATGTCGTTGAAATGGGCCCAGGACTGGGCAAAGGCGACGATCTCGCCCTGGCAGAACACCGGACAGGCAAACACCTGGTCGGGCGAATGCGACACCGCGCCGTGCGAGGCGTAGCAGTCGTTGTACCAGTAGATGTCGCCCTCCCGCATCGTCGCGCGCGGATAGTGTTTGAGGATCGGGCCGATCGCGTCGCCAAAGATCGGCAGATTGGAGCCGACCACGAGACGGCCTTCCCCGTCGAACAGGGCGGCGTAGAAATCCTTTTTTTCGCGGATGAAGGGCGACATCGCGGTGCGCTCGATCAGCGCCTCCATCTCGCTCTGGGTCGCCCGCAATGCGCCGCGCACGATCTCCAGGGTGATCGGATCGCAGGCGCGGTCCGCGGCATGAAGGGTTGGCGCCGCCTGTCCCAGATCGTTCACGTCGCGAACTCCGGCGCTGATTGTTTGTCTTGACCAGGATTTGATCCGACAGCCGGCTTGGCGGTCTGAACCGGGTCCGCCTGGCGCCTGTCGTCACGCTGCCACGAGGTTTTCCTTGGCCAAGGGGAAAGTGTCAAGAGACGGTGCATGACAGACGGTGCATGACCCCGGGGGTCAGCAAGGCCATCGGACAGCGTACGGCCCACCGTTCCACGCGGACCCATGATCGCCGGCTGGTTGTTTGATCGCTTCCACTCCTACCGGCCGGCCCTTGCGATTTTCGAGGCGATGCTCGCTCTCACTTGCTTGCTACTGGCGCCGCTCGGGCGCTACTCGTATCCGGCGCGTAATCAGGCGGCGGAGACGCTGATGCAGGCCGTCTCGGGATCGCCAGAACCCGCGCTAAAATCGATCAGGCATGCCATTGCCGAGGCGGCGGGAGGAGCGGCCGATGACCAGAAAGATCGCGCTCGAGGAGCATTTCCTTGTCGCGGGGTTCGCCAACATGAGGGGCACCGAAGGCAGCGGGCCGGCGGCGGCGTTCCGCCGCCAGGCGGCCGAGCGGCTCCCGGAGATCGACGCGCTGCGTCTCGACGCCATGGACAAGGCCGGCATCGAGATCGCGGTGCTGTCGCTCTTCCAGCCGGGCATCCAGGGCGAGCGGGATACCGCGACGGCAGTTCGCAAGGCAAAGGCGGTCAACGACACGCTGGCCGAGCGGATCGCGCGGCATCCCGCGCGCTTCCGCGGTTTCGCCGCGGTGGCGATGCAGGATCCGCGGGAAGCCGCCGACGAGCTCGAGCGCGCGGTGAAAGAGCTCGGGTTCAAGGGTGCGCTGATCAACGGCCACACCCAGGGCGTCTATCTCGACGACGCGCGCGTTCTACCGTTCTGGGAGCGCGTCGCTGCGCTCGATGTGCCGATCTATCTCCACCCGGTGAACCCGCTGACCATCCCGGCGGCCTTTGAAGATTATCCCGGCTTGGCGCAGGCGATGTTCGGATGGGCGGCGGAGACCGGCGGTCACGCGCTGCGCCTCGTGCTCTCCGGCCTCTTCGACCGCTTCCCGTCACTCACCGTCATCCTTGGCCACATGGGCGAGGCGCTGCCCTTTTACCTCTGGCGCATCGACAGCCGCTTCAAGATAACCGAGCCGAAGGTGGCGCTCCGGCACCTGCCGTCCGCGTACATCCGCCGCAACATCGCCGTTACCACCGCCGGCGCCTTCTCGCCCGAGCCGCTGCGCTGCACGATCGACGCGATGGGCCAGGGCCGCGTGCTCTTCTCGATCGACTACCCGCTTGAGGACAGCGAGGAGGCCGCCCAATTCATCGAGACCGCACCCTTGAGCGAGGCCGAGCGCGAGGCGGTCTGCTTCCGCAATGCGGAGCGCGTGCTGAGGCTGTGAGGACCGGCTCCCCTGTCATGGGATATCCTGGTCGAGATCATCGGCCGGATCGAGGGGGTCGCCGATGATGAGGGGAGGCCGCCTGCGCGCGGAAGCAACGAGGCTGTGTCATGGAGCTGTGGAACCACTGCGAGAACCCCTATCCGTTTGTGCCAAACGAGGTGTTGGAGGCGGCCCCATCGGTGCGGGCGAGCCTGCCGAACACGTATTGCGATCCGCAGGTCGCGGCCCAGCTCTATGACGAGGTGCTCGACGAATATCGTCTGTGCGACGATCTCGGCCTTCACATCGTCACCAATGAGCATCATTCCGGGATCAACAATCTCTGGGCCGCCAGCCCGGTCATCACCGGGAT
>JBOHMF010000486.1:0-3265 GCA_050730055.1 Allostellaceae bacterium | reverse complement strand
ATGGTGATCCATGGCTGTCCCTCGATGATGCTTGGGGCCGACCCGTTTGGACCCCGTGATCACACCATCACTCTGAGGGACAGCCGCCCCGCCAGGTACTCCTGGCGTAGGCCCATTACGGCATCTAGGTATAGCGGATGCCGATCTTTGTCCCGCGTCGCCAAGCGATCTCGCAGGCGCGTTCCGGACCGATGAGCGGCTTGAGGACGAACTGGTCGGGGCAGAGCAGGATGTCCCCCACCATCAAGAGTGCGCCGGTCTCCGAGGTGTCGAGGATGTGACACGCCATCGTGCAGTTGCCGTTGTTGAAGACGATCTGGGCGGTTTTCAAGGCGCGGCGGCGCGCGCTGCGCCGTCGTTCCCGCCCGTCTCCCGGGTCCGCCGTCGCCCCCGCACTGCCGGGCGCGCTCGTCAGGGCGCTTGGTCTCTCCATCTTCGCACCAGCCGATCTCATGCCATCCCCGCCATTTCGGGCGGGAAGGGTAAACAATTGGTAGCCGCGGCGCCTTTGGCTAATGCCGGCGGGCGGCGGCAATCAGGTGTTCGAGGCGGGCGGTATCGACGGCACCGGGCACGATCTCCTTGCCGATGATAAAAGTGGGCGTGCCGTGCACGTCGAGCGCATCGGCGAGGACGAAATTGGCCTTCAGCGCGGCCGCAATCTGCGGCGATGCCATGTCGCGCCTGAGACGGGCGACATCAAGCCCGACCGAGCGTGCGACCTGGTCGATCCGATCATCGTCAAACGGCCCCTTCAGCGCCATCATGGCGTCGTGAAAGGCCTCGTACTTGCCCTGCCGGTTGGCGGCCAGAGCGGCGCGCGCCGCCACCACTGATTCCGGACCCAGTACGGGAAATTCCTTGTAGACAAAGCGCAGGTTGTGATCCTTTGCCGACAGCCGTTCGAGCGAAGGCTCGATCGCCTTGCAATAGGGGCAGTTGTAGTCAAAGAACTCGACGATCGTAGCATCACCCTCGGGATTGCCGCCCACCGGGGTTGCCGGATCGTCAAACACCTGGCGCCGGTGATCTGCCAGCGCCTGCTGGGCGTGTTCCTGGGCGGCGAGGCGAAGCTTTTTCTCGGCCTCGTTGAGCGCCTCGACCACGACCTCGGGGTGGGACAGGAGGTAATCGTGGACGATCGCCTCGATCGTCTGGCGCTGCCCGGGAGCAAGGGCGGCGGGTTCGGCAGCGCCAGCCGCCGAAAAAGCGAGGGCGGCAAGACCGAGCGCCAACAGCAGGGCGCGCACAGGCAGCGGCATGGAGGACTCCGAAAAGGGGGGATGCGTGCCTCAATCGGACGATGAATCGAGTTGTTCCGCCTCGCGCTGGACCTCGATCGCGCGCAGAAACCCGGGCGAACTCCGTGGCAGCAGATGCAGGGCGCGCTTGGCTTCTCCCACCGCATCCTCTTTCCGGTCGGCGGCCAGACCCTCCTCGGCGAGCGCAAGGGCGGCCATGCCGATCTGATGATCGCGGCCATAGGCGGTCGCCAGCAGGTGCCAGGTCATCGGGTCGGGGTTCTCCTCGCTGCGCAAGGCGACGTTGAGATAGCCGATCGCCCGCTTGTCCAGCGCGGGATCGTGCGTTTCGATGTAAACCTGCGAAAGTTCGATGCGGATGAGCGGTGCGTCGGGGGCGAGGCGCACGGCTTCCTCATATGGCGCGACGGCGGCGCGGACGTGCCCGTTCTCAAACAGCATCTGGCCTTTCAACTCGCGGAAATAAGGGTCGCTCGGCGCATCGCGGATGAGCCGATCAATGGCCGCCAGCGCCTTGTCGAGTTCCGGGATGCGGTAATAGGCGATGGCGCGGGCATAGCGTGCGGCGACCGACTGGTCGGTCGGCGGGTATTTGGCGAGGGTCTCTTCGGGCGGCTCGATAAAGGCCGCGAGCTTTGCCTTGATCCGCGCCAGCATGGCAACATAGGCGGGCGGATCGGGGACATTGGAATACTGCGAACGGCGGACATGCTGGCGCACATAGGCGATCCGTTCCCGGGTCAGCGGATGGTCGCGCAGGTAGGGAGCCTGAAATTCGCCGGTCAGCATGTTTTCGGTCTGCAGTTTCTCGAAGAATTGCAGAAGCCCGCGCGCCGACTGGTGCGTCATGTCGAGATAACGCATGGCGGCGTGATCGGCGGTGGCCTCCTGCGTCACCGAGAACTGGGCGTAGGCGCGTTCGGCAACCCCGGCGCCGCCCAGCATCGCTGCGCCCCCCTCGCCACCCCGGCTCAAGACCGCCGCGGCGGCGCCGAGAGCGGTGAAAATGAGACCCTCGATGCCGGCGTTGTGCATCGCCACGGCGCCGCGCTCCAGATGCCCGCCGGCGATGTGGCCGGTCTCGTGCGCGAGCACGCCGATCAACTGGTTCGGGGTCGCGGCGTGCAGCAAGAGACCGCTGTTGATGAAGATGTTCTGTCCACCGGCGACAAACGAGTTGATCTGCGGATCGGCGACGACATAGACGTGGACGGCATCGGGGTCGAGACCTGCCACCTGCCAGATCGGGGTCATCATCGTATGGGTGTCGGCCTCGATCTCGGTGTCGCGCAGGGTTGTGATCCCGCCCGAACCGTCATGCGCCAGAACGGGCCGGGCGAAGGAAAGGGAGATCGCCGCCAGGGCAAGGATCGTGGTTCTGAGGATCGCGCCAAAGCCCACGATAACCGCTTTCAGAGCCGCTCGGGTGCGCCGCCGACCGGACGGGCGAGGGCGCGCAGACCCGCTCCGCCTAGGATAGAAATGCGGCAAAGCGGGGGCAAGCGGCGCCTGCGGAAGCGCGGAATGCGAGGACTCGAAGCTATGAGGACCGCGCGCGCTGCCACCACCCGTGGCGCGGGGTCGCCGGACTTTCCGTGACGGTCTGCACCGGAAGCGGCAGCGGCGCCGGCAGCGCGACGGGTTCCTCGATGTGCGGCTGCTCTTCGCTCTCATCGGGAAACGGCGCCACCTCCTCCCGGTCGAGGTCGCCGCGCGACTCGTCGGGCGGCGTTGCGGCTTCCGCCGGGGGCGAGATGTCCGGCAGGGTTTCGGTCGTCACGGCGGCGAGCGCCGCCTCGGCCTCGGCCGGAAAAGGCGCCTCGGCCGGTTGCTCATCCGGCATCAGTACGCCGTCACCGGCGAAGGCCGGCCAGCTCGCCGTCTCGGGCGCGCGCGCCGGCACTTCGCTGTCCCACCCTGTTGCCGGCGCCGCCGTCTCGGGCGGCGGCGCTTCGGCGCTTGCCGCTGTCTCGCCCTCCTCCTTCGTCAGCGCGTCCGTGTCG
>JBOHMF010000485.1:0-3273 GCA_050730055.1 Allostellaceae bacterium | reverse complement strand
GCAGCCGGACAAGCTCGATCGCCGCCTGCATCGTCCGCAAAAGGGGATCGTGGTCGGTGCCACCTGCATCATCGAGCTGCGCTTTCTGAAGGGACGCGAGCGGCTCAATGTCCCGTTCACCTCGATGATCGCCTTCGACTCCTAATCCGCCGGGTCGGGCGGCCCGAGGCTGCGGCCGATCACGGCGTAAAGCGGGTCGTCGCCCCCCGGCGGGGTGCGGTGCAGGCAGCGCAAGTCGGTCCAGTTGCCGGCCTCGGCAAAATAATGGGCGATCAGGCAAAGATGCCCGGCATCATCGAGCAGGCGCCAGCAGGCGAGGCCAAGCCGGGTCAAAAAGCGGTTCGAGAACGTCACGACCAGCGGAGCTCCCGGTTTCAGCACCCGGCCGACCTCGCGGATGACCTCGCCCGGTCGCGTCAGATATTGCAGCGCAGCACAGAGCGCCGCCCCGTCAAACTCGCCGGCGGCAAAGGGCAGGCGCGGGTTCCCGTTCAGATCCTGGACGCGCCACTCGTCGAGAAACGGGTTTTCCGCCAGTTCGTCGGCCTCGCGGCCGACACCGACGACGCGGGCATAACAGACTTCCGGCGGCAGATGGCTCATCCAGCCCGCCATCAGATCGAGGATTGCGCCGCCCGCGGGCAGGGTCTTGCGGTAAAGGTCGGTCAGCGCGGCGATCGCGGCGTCGTCAACGCGCAACCGCGGCCTTTCGGGATCAAACCCGTTCCACAGCGCGCCGGGTTGCGCCAAGCGAATCAGCGGAGGAGACGCCATCTTTCCCGTGTCAAGCGGGTTTCCCCGTCTCAGATAGGGCCGCGCCGGCGCCGGGTCCAGGGTTGCACCATCAGGTTTTCTCCGCTGCGGACCCCTATTCCGCCAGTGCCCGCTCGGGCGCGAGGAGCGGCAGCCCCAAATCGTGCGCGACCGCCGGATGCGTCACCCGCCCGCGGCAGACATTGAGACCGTCGCGCAGATGCGGGTCTGCCGCCAGGGCGCCCTGCCAGCCGCGATCGGCAATCGCCAGCACAAAGGGCAGCGTCGCGTTGTTGAGGGCAAAAGCCGAGGTGCGCGCGACCGCGCCCGGCATGTTGGTGACGCAGTAATGCACCACCCCCTCCTCGACATAGGTCGGGGCGTCGTGCGTTGTCGGCCGGCTCGTTTCGACGCAGCCGCCCTGATCGATCGCGATGTCGACAATGACCGCGCCGCGCTTCATCGCCCGCACCAGCGCGCGGCTGACCAGCTTTGGCGTCGCCGCGCCCGGTACCAGAACGGCGCCGATCACCAGATCGGCGGCGGCGACCTCGCGCTCGATCCCCTCGATCGTCGCGTAGAGCGTATGCAGCCGCGCGCCAAACTGCATGTCGAGCTCGTAAAGCCGCGGCAGCGACCGGTCGATGATCGTCACATAGGCTTCCAGACCCATCGCCATCCGGGCCGCGTTGGTCCCGGCCACCCCGCCGCCGAGGATGACCACCTTGGCGGCGGCGACACCGGGAACCCCGCCCAGGAGCATACCGATCCCGCCCTGCTCTTTTTCCAGGCAGTGCGCGCCGACCTGGATCGCCATGCGCCCGGCAACCTCGCTCATCGGCGCGAGGAGCGGCAGACCGCCGCGCGTGTCGGTCACCGTTTCATAGGCGATCGCGACCGCCCCCGAACCCATCAGCCCTTTGGTCTGGAGCCGGTCGGCGGCGAGATGCAGATAGGTGAACAGGATCTGGCCGGGGCGCAGGGCGGCGATTTCGCGCGCCTGTGGCTCCTTGACCTTGACGATCAATTCGGCGGCCGCGAACAGCCCGGCGGCATCGGCCGCAATGCCGGCGCCCGCCGCCGCATAGGCCGCGTCGTCAAAGCCGATCCCGGCGCCGGCGCCGGTCTCCACGATCACGCGATGGCCGTGATGGACGAGCTCGCGCACGCTTGCCGGCACCAAGCCGACGCGGTACTCGTGGCTCTTCACTTCTCTGGGCACGCCAATCAGCATCCCCCCGATATGGGTTCGCGGCGCGCCGGGCGGTAGCGGAAAATCGGGGTTATCCCCCGGCTTTGGCAGGGTTCCCAAAAGGGCCGCGACATAGCGTCGCAGAGCGCCCGCGCCTGCCGCTTGTCAACTCCCGCTCACTCCTTGCGCGAATGTTCACGCTCGACCGCAACCCGTGCGGCGATGCGGGTGAGATCGGCGCCCCCGACGATGTCGGCGAGCGTACAACGCATCCGCCGCCGCCAGTTGGGATGGGCATCGGTCGTTCCCGGCAGGTTTGCCTGCTCGCCTTCCCCGACGACATCTTCAAGCTGCACCAGCGTCAGCCGGGCGCGCGAGCGCGCCAGATAGGCGAGGATGGCATCGCCGAGTTCGGCCGAGTATGAGGGTTCGCCATCATCCCGGAGAAATTCGCCAAACCGCTCCGGCGCCAGGAGACCCTCCGCGGCGAGAGCGTCGAGCAGCAATCGGCGGTCGCGATCGCGCTCGCAGACCTCGCGCGCCTCTGCCTCGGCGTCGGGGTAGAGGCACAGTCGGCGACGCCAGGCGATATCGGTGCCGAGCCAGAACCCCCTCAAGGTGGCGACATCGTGGGTCGCGGCAGAGGCCGCGGCAAGCGCCGGGTAGTCGCGCGGCCGGACAAAGGCGCCGCCTTCGCGCCGCTCGAACATAGCCACCCGATAGGACAGTATCCGCGTCCGCTGCATGGTTTCGCGAAAGCCCTCGGGCACCGTGCCCAGATCCTCGCCGATCACGGCGCAGCGCTGGCGGCGGCTTTCGAGGGCGACGAGGCGCAACAGCGTGTCAAAGGGATAGGCGACATAGGCGCCGGCCGCCGCCGTCATCCCGCCCGGCACCCAGTAGAGCCGGCACAGCGACATGACGTGGTCGATGCGCAGCAGCCCCGCGTGCCGCATGTTGGCGCGCAGGGCCTGGACAAAGGGCATAAAGCCGCGGCGCCGCAGAACCAGCGGGTTGATCGGCGCCAACCCCCAGTTCTGCCCGGAGAGACTGAGGCGGTCGGGCGGTGCGCCGATCGCCACCCCAGGCGCCGCCAGCGCCTGATCCGACCAGGCGTCGGCCCCGTTCGGGTTGGCCCCGACCGCGAGATCGCGGTAAAGCCCGAGCGCCAATCCGCCGGCCCGGCCGGCCGCCGCCGCCGCGGCCAGTTGGTGGTCGGCGAGCCATTGCAGAAACGCGAAGAACGCGACCCGTTCCTGCCGAGCGCGGGCAAACGCGGCCACCTCGGGCGCGCGCGGATCGCGCATCGGTGCGGGCCACGCGGTCCA
>JBOHMF010000484.1:0-3289 GCA_050730055.1 Allostellaceae bacterium | reverse complement strand
CTATCTGACCGGGACCCAGGCGCTGCCGGACCAGCGCCTGGGTCCCGGTCAGATAGACGCGGCCTTTGTCGAGGGCGTATTTGTCATCGAGGGTGGCTGCCCTGAGCGCCATCGGGATCTCCCGTGCCTGGCTCTGTTCCCGAAAAAGTAGTCTCTCTCGGGCACCGGCGAAAGGGCAACGAGCCCGCGCGGGATCTCCGCTACGGAGCGGTCCGGACGGCCGGGTCCTGCTTCACCGTTTGCACTTACCGGGGCCAGTTTTCCAAGGCCCGGTTTCAGGCTGCCTCCCTGACTCGAATTTCGATGTCCAGATGCGCGGCTGTGGCGATATTGACCAGTGCATCCAGCGAGAACTTCCCGAGTTTACCGCGCAACAGGTCGTTGAGCCGAGGCCGCGTCAGGCTGAGCCGCTTGGCGGCTTCCCCTTGCGGTAGGTTCCATCCTTCAACCCGCTTGCTGATCTCCATCATCAAAGCCGAACGGGCTTTCAAGTTCGCCGCTTCCTGTTCGGTATCCGCCAGAGCGTCCCACACACTATCATAGGTCTCGCTTTCCATTGCTCGCTTTCCACTCTCTCAGCCGCTTTGTCGCCAACTCGATATCCTTCCGCGGAGTCTTCTGGCTCTTTTTCTGAAAAGCATGCAGTACCAGCACGCGATCCGCCAAGGCCGCCAGGTATAACACCCGAAACGCGCCCGATTCCTCGCTGATCCTGATTTCCTTCACGCCTGGACCGATGATTGTCATCGGTTTCCAGTCTTTCGGTTCCATCTCCCGCTGCACGCGGTCGAGCTGGTGTCCGGCTTCCGAGCGTGCGTCATCGGGAAAGTCGCGAAGATCAGCCTGGCTGCTCCCGAGGAAGGTTACAGGCTTCGGCTTATCTCGATTCCGTTCAGTCATGGTATAAATCTTTGAAATAATTTCGACGATAAGTTTTCAGCATCGTCTGAACAAATTGCCCGAAAGGCTTATCCCGTTGCTTCCGGTGCGATCAAGATTCTGTAGGGGAAGGATGCAGGAGCGACCGCCATGCCCCTACCCATGGTGTCGCCGGACGTAAAGGGATAAGCCTTTTGCCCGAATAGCCCAAGCCGATTTCGGGCGTCGTCATACGCCTATATGTATCAGAATCGATACAAAATGCAAGGGTGTCCGGTCGCAAGGACTGTTGCGGCGCCGCAGGCGCGGGGGTAATGCAGGGGCCGGCACAAGGGGCCGACGAGGCTTTCACCATGACGACCGCACCCGCGCTCTCTCGCGAACCGCCCGATCCCATGCTTCTGGTGGAATTGCGGATCTTGCTCGGCGAGCGGGTGACGACCGCGGCGGCGGTCTGCGCGCAGCACGGCAAGGACGAATCCTATCACACCCCGCACCCCCCGGATGCGGTTGCCTTTGCCCAGAGCACCAAGGAGGTCGCGGCGATCGTGTGCCTGTGCGCCGGGCATGGCACCCCGGTCATCGCCTTTGGCACCGGGACTTCGCTGGAAGGTCAGGTCGCCGCGCTCAAGGGCGGCGTCTGTATCGATCTGTCGCAGATGAACCGTGTCCTCGCGGTCAACGCCGCCGATCTCGACGCCACCGTCGAGGCGGGGGTGACGCGCAAGCAGTTGAACGAGTATTTGCGCGATACGGGTCTCTTTTTCCCGATCGATCCCGGCGCCGACGCCTCGCTCGGCGGCATGGCGGCGACCCGCGCCTCGGGGACCAACGCGGTGCGCTATGGCACGATGCGCGAGAATGTCTTGTCGCTCACCGTCGTCCTGGCCGACGGCCGGATCATTCGCACCGCGCGGCGCGCCCGCAAATCGGCGGCCGGCTACGACCTGACAAGGCTGTTTGTCGGCTCGGAGGGGACGCTCGGCATCATCACCGAACTGACGGTGCGGCTCTACGGCATCCCCGAGGCGATCTCGGCCGCGGTGTGTGCATTCCCCACCATCGAGAACGCCGTCGATACCGTCATCCTGACGATTCAGAGCGGCGTGCCGGTGGCGCGGATCGAACTGCTCGACGAAGCCCAGATGGCGGCCATCAACACCTATTCAAAGCTTGATCACCAGGTTGCGCCGACCCTGTTTTTCGAGTTTCACGGCAGCCCCGCCGGTGTCGCCGAGCAGGCGGAAGCGGTTGAGGCCATTGCCGGCGAGCAGGGCGGCACGGGTTTCCGCTGGGCCGTGACCCAGGAGGAGCGCTCAAAGCTGTGGCAGGCCCGGCACGACGCCTATTACGCCGCGCTCTCCACGCGGCCGGGCGCCAAGGGCTGGGCGACCGATGTGTGCGTGCCGATCTCGCGGCTCGCCGAATGCATTCGCGAGACCAAGCGAGATCTCGCGCAATCCCCGGTCCCCTCGGCGCTGGTCGGACATGTCGGCGACGGCAACTTCCACCTGGTCTTTCTGATCGACCCGAATCGGCCGGAAGAAATCGCCGAAGCGAGCCGTCTCAATGACCGCATGGTGGCGCGGGCGCTGGCAATGGAGGGGACGTGCACCGGCGAGCACGGGGTCGGTTACGGCAAAATGGGTTTTCTTGTCGCCGAGCACGGCGAGGCGATCAGCGTCATGCGCGCGCTCAAGCGGGCTCTGGACCCGGCCAACCTCTTGAATCCGGGGAAAATCGTCGCCTTTTGACCCGGTCGCGCCGGTTCGCTGCGCGCGCGATAAATGTGATTGGGAACAAATAAATCGCTTCACTGTTAACATAGATGCCCTTACTATGCGGCGTCTCAAAAAGCGGGGTTGGTCGCGTTCTCCCGTTTGGCGCGGCAGATAGCGCGACCGATCATCGTTTCCGCCGTGGTTTTTCGATCTCGTATCCTGCGCTGACCCGGAAACGGCGGCAGGTCTGAAGATTTGTGGGCCAGGGGCGTGGCAAGCCAGAATTGAAAGATTGAGAGCTGAAGGTCTTATCTATGGAAAGATCCGGTAAAAGGGGGAAAATCCCGCAACAGGATTGGCCGAGGATCATAGAGCGATATGACGCGGGCGAAACCCTGGCGAGCATCGCCCGGACGTATGATTGTTCGCCGCCGGCGATCAGCTATATCCTGAGCCGGAGCCGCGCGCGCGCGACAATGGCAGCGGCTCTCGCCGCCGCACCCTCGCCGCAAGATCAGAGCGTCGCGCCACCGCCGTCGCAGGACGACACCCCTCCTGCCGTGACCGGGCGCCCGGTCCTGTCGGAGCCGCCTGAAGACACTGCGCTAAGGCAAGGGAACAGTGCTGCCCTGCCAAACCCGGATCGCGCCGCCGGGGGACCAAATCCGCCGGTCTCCCGGATCTTTTCT
>JBOHMF010000483.1:0-3300 GCA_050730055.1 Allostellaceae bacterium | reverse complement strand
GCGCCGGCCCCGGCATCGCCGACATGAGATTGACCGGGATCGTGACTGCGCCCAGGGAGCGTTTTGCGATCTTCGCCGTGACCGGGGCAAAGCCGCTGACCGTCAAGGAGGGGGAGGAAGTGAGCGGTTGGCGGATCGAAGCCATCACCCCGGATGCGGTCTCGGTGTCCGGACCGGGCGGGGCCGAGACGTTGCAGCCAAAAGCGGACAAGAGCCTGGTGCGAACCGCTCCGGCGGCGGCCACGGCATCGCCCGCACACTTTGCCGGGCCGACGGGACTGGCGCGGACGCGGTTTCTGCGCGCTCCGGGTTTTGCGCCGCCGGCTTCGCCCGGGGTGCGTCGATGAGAGCGCGGTTTGCGCCGCTCCTGGCATGGCTCGCGGTGATGCCGCTTGCCGCCTGCCACACCGCGCCCCGGTCGTCCCCGCAACTGCTGCCGCTGGCCCAGCCCGGCAATCTGCAACCGGCGGCCCCGCGCATCAGCGGAGCGATCCCGCCGCAACAGGGAAGCGAGCGCGCCTTTTTATCGACCCGCCCGGCGCCGGCGGGTCCGCTCGCCGCGCCGCAGGGAACGGCTCCGGTGGGCGAGCCGGGGGGTGAAGTTGGGGGCGCGGTCACGCTCGATTTTGTCGATACCGACATTCGCGAGATCACCCGCACGATCCTCGGCAAGATGCTCCGGGTCACCTATACGGTCGACCCGGCGGTGCATGGCACCGCCTCGATCGAGACCGGCCGGCCGCTGCCCCGCTCGGCCCTCCTGGGAACGCTCGAAACCTTGCTGAACCAGAACGGAGCCACCGTCGTCCGCCGCGACGGCGTCTACGCCGTCGTGCCGATCACCACCGGGGTCGCCGGCAACCCGATCACCGCCGCCACCGTGATCGGCGCCGGCACCACGGTGGTGCCGCTGCGCTACGCCTCCGCCGAGGGGCTGGCCAAGCTCCTTGGCCCCTATTCCTCCCCGGGCGGCAAGATCACCGCCGCCTCCGGGCGCAATGCCGTGATTGTCAGCGGCAACGAGATGGTGCGCCGCGCCCTGATCGCGCTGGTCCAGACCTTTGATACCGACCTTCTCGCCGGCCAGTCCTACGCGCTGTTTCCGGCCGGCGAAACCGACCCGAAAAAGCTGGCGACGGATCTTTCCCAGGTTTTGCAGGCGCAGAGCGGGGAGCCGCTCGCGGGTGTCATTCGCGTGCTGCCGATGGAGCGGGTCAACGCGGTGCTCGTGGTGTCCTCGCAGCCGCGCTACATCGCTGCGGCCCGGCGCTTTCTCGCTCTCGCCGAGCGGGCCGGGACCGAGACGGCGCGCAATTGGCATGTCTATTACGTGCAGAACGGCAAGAGCACCGATCTGCAAACCCTGTTGCAGGAGGCCTTTACCCCGGGCCATGTGACGCCGACCCCGGCACCCGGCGCGACTGCGCCGGGCAGCGCCCAGACGCTGCTCGGCACCGGCGCCGCTGCGGGCTTTGGCGCGGCCGGAACAACAGCCGGGGGGAGCGGGTTGCCGGGCGCCGCCGGCACCCCGACCGGGACGGCGAGCGCGGGCACCCAGGGCGGTCAGATGGCGCTCGCTGCGCTGCCTGCCAGGCCGGCGGCGACCGCCTCGCCCGCGACCGAGCCGTTGTCGGCGCCAAGCGAAGGGGAGGAGGCGAAGAACCGCATCCGCATCATCGCCGATGCCACCAACAATTCGCTGCTGATCTATGCCACCCCGAGCGAGTACTCGGTCATCGAGGGCATGTTGCGCAAGATCGACATCGTGCCGTTGCAGGTCCTGATCGACGCCACGATCGCCGAGGTCACGCTCAATGATCAGTTGCAATATGGCACGCAATTCTTTTTCAAGACCGATCACATCCTGAACCAGCTTGGAGCCGATACGAACTTTCCGCCTCTATCGGGTCTGCCCTCGGCCATCGTGCCCGCCTCGGGCAATCCCTTTACCGGGTTTGTCCTGAGCAAATCACCGGCCCTTGCCCTCTCGGCGCTGTCCGCGGTGACCAAGGTCAAGGTGCTGTCCTCGCCGCAGGTCATGGTTCTCGACAATCAGTCGGCCCGCTTGCAGGTCGGCCAGCAGGTCCCGATCCTGACCGGAACCGCGCAGAGCACGCTGACGAGCGGCGCCCCGATTGTCAGCAACATCAACTACCGCGATACCGGCGTCATCCTGGAGGTGACGCCGCGGGTCAACTCGGGCGGTCTCGTCACCCTCGATCTCGCCCAGGAAGTCAGCACCGTGACCCAGCCCGCCGCCAACACGGTGCAGAATTCCCCGACCTTTGACGATCGCATCATCCAGACCCGGATCGCCGTCCAGGACGGGCAGACGATCGGGCTGGCGGGGCTGATCCAGGACAGCGACCAGCAGGGAAATTCGGGGCTGCCGTTTCTGAAGGATATTCCGCTGCTTGGCAGCCTGGTCTCGAGCCAGGACAACACGCGCAGCCGGCGCGAACTCCTGGTGCTGATCACCCCGCACGTCATCCACGATCAGCGCGACGCGCGGGCGCTGACCGAGGACATGCGCAACGAGCTGATCAACGCCGCGCTGGTGCCGCAACAGGTCGAGCGGCACCGGCCCTCGGGTCTGGCCAATCCCAATGGCTTGTGAGGATGGCCGGACAGCCGAAACGGCGCCGCAGCCCACCCTCGCCTGAAGGGAGATCACGCGGGGGCCCCAAGGGGAACGGGTTTGCGCTGCTCATTGTGCTGTGGGTCCTGGTGCTGATCGCCTTTATCGTTGCCCATCTGACGGCCACCGGGCGCGGTGAAGCGCAGATTGCCCACAACCTCGTCGCCAATGCTGTCGCCGCAGCGGCCGCGGACGGGGCGATCTCCAAAGCCATTTTTCATTTCACCGATCCGCGGCCGGGGCTGCATTGGCCGCGCAACGGGCGATGGCACGCGGTCGCGATCGGCGACAGCCGGGTCGCCGTGCGCCTCGACGACGAGGCCGCGCGCATCAACCCGAACCGGGCGTCGCCGGCGCTCCTGGAAGCGCTGCTGGTCGCTGCCGGCAGCGGCGCGCAGAGCGCTCAGCAACTGGCGAGCGCGATCGCGGCGTGGACCGGCACCCTCCGCACTATGTCGCCGGCCGCGCTGATGGCCGAGTACCGCGCCACCGGGCGCGATTATGGCCCTCCGGAGAAGCCGCTCGAAAGCCTTGACGAGTTGCGCCATGTGCTCGGCATGACCCCCGCCATCCTGGCCGCGATCCGCCCCCACTTGACCGTGTTCGGACCGGCGGTTCCGGACCGGGCGCATGCCGACCCCGTTGTCGCCGCCGCCCTGGCG
>JBOHMF010000482.1:0-3304 GCA_050730055.1 Allostellaceae bacterium | reverse complement strand
GGTCCTTCCTCGGCGCGCCTCGTCAATCATCTGCGGCTTGGCGAAGCTCTCCTAAATTTCGACAACCCGCCGATCCGCGCGCTCTTTATCGCCGCCAACAATCCGGCCGTGACCTGCCCCGACGCCGGCAAGGTGCGCCAGGGTCTGCTGCGCGAAGACCTTTTTACCGTCGTCCATGATCCGTTTCTGTCGGTGACGGCGCGCTACGCCGATATCGTTCTGCCGGCCGCGACCTATCTCGAAACCGAGGATCTCTACCGCGCCTACGGCACCTATTATCTGCAATGGGGCGCCCGCGCCGTCGCGCCGCAGGGCGAAGCTTGGTCGAATTTCCGCCTGGCGCAGAAACTGGCGCGGCGGATGGGTCTCAAAGACCCGGTCTTTCGCATGACGCAGAACGAGATCCTGGCTCATCTGCTGAAGGGCGGCGGCGCGCGCATTGCCGCGCTCGCTCCCGAGGCGGTGCGGGCCGGCGCGCCGGTTCATCTGGGGCCCGAGGGCGGGCAGGACTTTTATACACCCTCAGGCAAGCTCGAATTTTACTCCGAGTCCCTGGCGGCGCTAGGTCTCGCGCCGATGCCCGACTGGCGCCCCGATCCCCAGGAGGAAGCGGATCAGGCGCGCTGGCCGCTGCGTCTTCTGACCGCGCCCGGCTATTTCCAGAGCCATACGGTCTTTTCCGGCAATGCCTTTTTACGCCGCCGCGAAGGTCCCCCCCATTGCGTCCTGCACCCGGACGATGCGGCCGCGCGCGGTCTTGCCGATGGCGCGCGAGTCAAATTGTTCAATGAGCGCGCCGCGATCGGTCTTGTGCTGCGTGTCAGCGACGAGGTGCGGCCCGGCACCATGCTGGTTCCCGGCCAGCGCCCCGATGGCGAGACGCTTTCCGGCACGGTCAACATGCTGTGCTCCGGCCGCTTTACCGATCTCGGCGAGGGCGCCACCTATCAGAGCACGTTTCTTGATGTCGAAGCGTGGCCCGAGTAGCGCCGCTCACGCCGCCGCAAGCGCGTGGGCGACGGCGATAAGACCGGCGTCACTGCCGCGGGGGCCGACAATGGACAGGCCGATCGGCAGCCCATCCACCATGGCGCCGGGGATGCTGACTTGCGGCACTCCCGTCAATCCGCCGTGAACGCACAGGCACAGGAGCCGATCGCGCAGCACGCTCGTTTCCGACCCCGGCAGACCCCGCAGCGGCGCCGGGAACGGCGTTGTCGGCAAGGCGAGGATCGTACCCGGCGGCAGCAACCGGCGCATGTGGCCGCGCGCTTCCTGGCGCACAAGCTCGGCCCAGCGCCGCTCGCTCTCCGCGATCTGCGAGCCGAGATAAAGGTTGCGCGCGACACTGTAGGCAAAGCGCGGGTTGTCGCGCTCGACCCAGTCCCTGAAAGTCTGCCAGGCTTCCCACGGTTGCAGGGTGCGTTGCGCGCGGCCCCATTGGGCCAGCCCGGGCGGCGCCAGAATGCCCTCGCCTGTCTCGCCGACAAGAGCCGCGAGCCGCTCGACCATCGGCTTGAGCGCCGCCTCGACCACGGGTTCGGCAAAGGCAAAGGCGTCGCCGGCGATAAGGAGCCGGCGCGGCAACGCCGCCGGAATGTCCTCGTCGAGCAGCACCTGCGACACACGGGCAAAGGTCAGGGCGTCGCGGGCGAACCAGCCCGTCGTGTCGGACGAGGGCGCCTGCGTCATCATGCCGGAGAGATCGAGCCGGCCATGCGTCGGGCGGATGCCGTAGAGACCGCAAAAGCTCGCCGGCACCCGCACCGAACCGCCGGTGTCGGTGCCGAGCGCGGTGTCGCACAAGCCGGCGGCAACCGCGGCGGCCGAACCCGAGGACGATCCGCCCGGCACACGGTCGGGGGCACGGCTGTTTCCCGGTGTACCAAAAAACGCGTTTTCCCCGAGGATGCCGAGCGAAACCTCGTCGGTGATCGTCTTGCCGATCAGCGCCGCGCCGGCATCGAGCAGTTTTTGCACCGCCCAGGCGTGCCGCGTCGGCACCGGGTGCGTGCGCGCCCAGTCGGGGTTGCCGCCGCCGGTCGGGTGGTCGGCGATGTCAAAGAGGTCCTTGGCCGCAAAGGAGAGACCGGCGAGCGGCCCGTCCGCGCGGCCCTCGATACGCAGGCGGGGGCCGGGAACAAAGGCATTGACGGCATCGGCTTCGGGCATGACAGCCTCGCGCTCAAAGTCCCGGCTCTTCCGGGCGCCGCCGGTTGCCCGTCGCGACCTCGCCTTTGGCGATAGGAACAGATACGGGATAAATTTCGATAATGTTCAAGATTTCGCAAATATACAGTCGAGAACGTTTAGAGATCATAACGTGATCATTATGTGCCCAGAATGCGCTGTCACAAGGCTTCAAGCATCGCCTCGGCGCTCGATACGGCATATTCGCCGGGCTTTTCGACATTGAGCGCCTTGACGACGCCGTCCTCGACCAGCATCGCGTAACGCTGCGAGCGCACCCCCATCCCTTCCTTGATGCGGTCGAGTTCGAGGCCGACGGCGCGGGTGAAATCACCGCTGCCGTCGCCGAGCATGACGATCTTATCGTCGGCGCCGCGCTCTTTGCCCCAGGCACCCATGACAAAGGCGTCATTGACCGCGAGACAGGCGATTGTATCGACCCCCTTTGCTTTCAGATCGGCCGCGTGCGTCGCATAGCTCGGCAGGTGGCGCTGCGAGCAGGTGCGGGTGAAGGCGCCGGGCACGGCAAAGAGGACGATCTTCTTGCCCTTGAAGAACTCCTCCGAGGGGATTGCCTGCGGACCCGAGGGGCTGAGCGTGCGCAACGTGACCGACGGGATGCGGTCGCCGACTTTGATGGTCATGGCATTTCTCCTCAAAGGAAAAAGCGTCTGAGCGGCGGCTCACCCTCACCCACCAGCCCTGCGGGCTGGTCCCCCCTCTCCCGCATTGCGGGAGAGGGTGCCGAGCGCGGGCGAAGCCCGCGAGAGGCGGGTGAGGGTTATCCTTTCAGTTCAATCGCAGTTCGGTGATGTGCTTCGGGTCGGGCTGGAGTTCGCCGCACTCGACCCTTCGCACGATATCGGTCAGCGCCGCGTTGGTCGGCGCCGCGATACCGACCTCCTCGCCCTTTCTGACGACAAAGCCGTTCATGAACTCGATCTCGGTGCGCCGGCCTTTGACCATGTCCTGGCCCGTCGAGGGGCGGTGCTCGCCGCCGCCCGCCCGGCTCGCCGCGGCAAGGCGGTGCTCGTCGATCTCCTTTTCCGCCGCCGCATCGCCCTCGCCGGCGCGCGCCAGGGTCTCGGGGTCCATGTGGCTGACTTCATCAAAC
>JBOHMF010000481.1:0-3325 GCA_050730055.1 Allostellaceae bacterium | reverse complement strand
ATCAACGGCCGGCTGGTCTTTGTCTTCAGCCAGGATTTCACCGTGTTTGGCGGCTCGCTCAGCGAGGCGCACGCCGAGAAGATCTGCAAGGTCATGGACCACGCGATGAACCTCGGCGCGCCGGTCATCGGTCTCAATGATTCGGGCGGCGCGCGCATCCAGGACGGGGTCGCTTCGCTCGCTGGCTATGCCGAGGTGTTTGAGCGCAACGTGCTCGCCTCCGGCGTCATCCCGCAGGTGTCGCTGATCATGGGGCCGTGCGCCGGCGGCGCGGTCTATTCGCCGGCGATGACCGATTTCATCTTCATGGTCAAGGACACCTCCTACATGTTTGTGACCGGACCCGAGGTCGTGCGCACGGTCACGCATGAGAGTGTGACGCAGGAGGAGTTGGGCGGCGCCGTCACCCATACGACGCGCTCGGGCGTCGCCGACTGCGCCTTTGAGAACGATGTCGAGGCGCTCCTCGAACTGCGCCGGCTTGTCGATTTTCTGCCGTCCTCAAACCGCGTCCAGCCGCCGCGCCGGCCCGCGAGCGACCCGCGCGAGCGGGTCGAACCTTCGCTCGATACCCTCATCCCGGCCAACCCGAACCAGCCCTATGACATGAAGGAGCTGATCCAGAAGGTCGTCGATGACGGCGACTTTTTTGAAATCGCCCCCGGCTTCGCCCGCAACATCCTCACCGGCTTTGCCCGCATCGAGGGATCGACAATCGGCATCGTCGCCAATCAGCCGATGGTCTTGGCCGGCTGTCTCGACATCGACAGCGCGCGCAAGGGAGCGCGTTTTGTGCGCTTTTGCGACTGCTTCAACATCCCGATCGTCACCTTTGTGGACGTGCCCGGCTTTTTGCCGGGGACGGCGCAGGAATATGGCGGGATCATCAAGCACGGCGCCAAGCTCTTGTTTGCCTATGCCGAGGCGACTGTACCAAAGGTCACCTTGATCACCCGCAAGGCTTATGGCGGGGCCTATGACGTGATGAGTTCAAAGCACCTGCGCGGTGATGTCAATTATGCGTGGCCCGCGGCCGAGATCGCGGTGATGGGGCCAAAGGGTGCGGTCGAGATCATCTTTCGCGCCGATCTCGGCGACCCTGAGAAGATTGCCGCACGCGCGCAAGAATACCGCGAGAAGTTTGCCAACCCGTTTGTTGCCGCCGGACGCGGCTTTATCGACGATGTCATTCAGCCGCGCGGGACAAGGCGGCGGCTCGCCCGCGCGCTCGCCATGCTGCGCGGCAAAAAGCTCGAAAACCCGTGGAAAAAGCACGACAATATTCCGCTGTGACGCCTGTGTAGCCCTCATGTTCAAAAAAATCCTGATCGCCAATCGCGGCGAGATCGCCTGCCGTATCATGCGCACCGCACAGCGCATGGGGATCAGGACGGTCGCGGTCTATTCCGATGCCGACGCCGGGGCGCTCCACGTGCGCATGGCCGACGAGGCGGTGCGCATCGGCCCGCCGCCCGCGGCCGAGAGCTATCTCGGGATCGGCCGTATCCTCGACGCCTGCCGGGAGAGCGGCGCCGAGGCGGTGCATCCCGGCTACGGTTTTCTGTCGGAACATGCCGAATTCGCGACCGCGCTTGCCGAGGCGGGCATCGCCTTTATCGGCCCGGGTCCCGAGGCGATCGCCGCGATGGGCGATAAGATCGAATCAAAAAAGCTCGCATATGCCGCCGGGGTGGCGACCGTGCCCGGTCATCTCGACATCATCCCCGATGCCGAGAACGCGATCACGGTCGCCCGCGCGATCGGCTACCCGGTGATGCTGAAGGCCTCGGCCGGCGGCGGCGGCAAGGGCATGCGGATTGCCCGCAGCGACGCCGAGGCGCGCGACGGATTTCGCGCCGCGCAGAGCGAGGCCAAGGCGAGCTTTGCCGACGACCGCATTTTTATCGAGAAATACATCGAGGAGCCGCGCCACATCGAGATCCAGGTGCTGGGTGACGCGCACGGCAATATTGTCTATCTCGGCGAGCGCGAATGCTCGATCCAGCGCCGCCATCAGAAAGTCGTCGAGGAGGCGCCAAGCCCGTTTCTCGACGGGAACACGCGCGCGGCAATGGGGCGCCAGGCGGTCGCGCTGGCCCGCGCCGTCCAATACCGCTCGGCCGGCACGGTCGAGTTCATCGTCGATCGCGAGAGGAATTTCTATTTTCTCGAAATGAATACGCGGCTTCAGGTCGAGCACCCGGTGACCGAGTTTGTCACCGGCCTTGATCTGGTCGAGTTGATGATCCGCATTGCCGCCGGCGAGACACTGCCCTTTGGCCAGGACGACGTGCGACTGTCCGGCTGGGCGATCGAGGCACGGGTTTATGCCGAGGACCCGGTGCGCAATTTTCTCCCCTCGATCGGTCGTCTGATCCGCTATCGGCCGCCGGCGGGCGAGGGGGTGCGGCTCGACGCCGGCGTCTTTGAAGGCGCCGAGATCAGCCTTTACTACGATCCGATGATCGCCAAGCTGGTCGCCTCCGGCCCCGACCGCGACAGCGCGATCGCGCGCCTTTCGGCAGCGCTCGACGGCTTTTATGTGTCCGGGGTGCAGCACAATATTCCCTTCCTTGCAGCCGTTATCGGCAGCTCCCGCTTCCGGGCGGGCGCGCTGTCCACCGATTTTATCGCCAAGGAGTTCCCGGGCGGGTTCGCCCCGCCTCGGGATTTTGTCGCAGCGGACCGGGTCATTCTCGCGGCGGCGGCGCTCGCCCATCGCCGGCTGCGCGAATGCGAGGTCGCGATCGAAGGCGCGCTCGACGGCATGAGGCCGGCGATCGAGGACGCGCTTGTCGTCCTGATCGCGGGCGAAGCGCATCCCGTCGCGGTGCGGCAGGAGGGTTCGGCCTATCGCATCGAGAGCGAAGGCGAGAGCCGGCTCGCGATGATCGACTGGCAGCCGGGCCAGCCATTGCTGCATCTGCGGCTCGACGACACGGCGGCAACGGTGCAGATCGAACGCCTGCCCGGTGCCCTGTTCCGCCTTGTCCATGGCGGCGTTGTCCGCGAGACTCACGTGCTGGCGCCGCGCGCCGCCGAACTTCTCGCGCTGATGCCGCAGAAAAAGGCGGCGGACACCTCGCGGCTGGTGCTGTCGCCGATGCCCGGGCTGTTGTCGGCGGTTGTCGTGGCGCCGGGTCAGGAGGTGAAGGCGGGCGAGGCGCTCGCCATCGTCGAGGCGATGAAGATGGAGAATGTGCTGCGCGCCGAGCGCGATGGCCGCATCGCCCGGATCCGCGCCAAACCCGGCGACAGCCTCGCGGTCGATCAGGTGATCCTCGAATTTGCCTGAAGGGCTCGAGGGGATCGCCTCGCTCTACGG